>CAYUZM010000050.1:0-14506 GCA_964449665.1 uncultured Solibacteraceae bacterium | reverse complement strand
CGGTGAACTTCCCCGACCGGCCTGAGGTCCGCGCCCGGGCTGAACTCGGCGGCCGCGCTGAACCTGCCTGCCGGCGCCAACGCCCGGCTATTGAAGGCGACGCAGCTTTTGAACGCCAATCAGCCCGCCGAAGCGCTCGCCATTGCCGAAGCGATGATCAAAGAGCAGGGCCCCGAACCCGACCTGCTTGCCCTGGCCGGCATCGCCGCACAGCGCAGCGACCAACCCGCGCGCGCCATCGAGTTCTGGGAACAGTCGCTTGCCATCAAGAAGAGCCCGGCCATCGAGCGGCTGCTCGCCGAGGCGCGCCGCGAGGTCGAATCCGACCAAAGCTCGGAGAAGCTCTATGGGATGCGCTTCCTGTTCCGCTACGACACGCGCGAGATCACGCCGGACCAGGCCCGCTCGATCGTGCCCATGCTCGACACCGAATTCAGCCGCCTGTCGCAGATCCTGGGCTGCCGCAGCGAAGAACGCATCGTCGTCGTCGTGCAATCGGTGGACGCCTTCCGCAAGACCACCGGCTCGGCCGAATGGGCCGGCGGACAATACGACGGCCGCATCCGGGTGGCCTTGCTCGACGGGGGGCGCATGGGCGACGAGACGCGCCGCGCCTTTGCCCACGAGATCGTCCACGCCTGCATTGCCAACATCGGGCCGTTCCCGGCCTGGCTCCATGAAGGCCTGGCGCAGAAGCTTTCCGGTGAAGTTCCGCCGCCGGCCGATCTGGGAATGGTGAAGCAGATGGCGCGCCAGAATCAGTTGCCTTCGCTTGGCCGGCTCAGCGGAACGTGGTCGCGGCTGAGCCCGCAGCACGCGCGCGTGGCCTACGCGGCCGCCTACATCGCCGCCGACGCGTTGCTGAGCGCCTACGGTCCGGACGGGGCGCGCAACCTTCTGCAGAACGCGGAAACGCTGCCGCAGGTGACGGCCGAACTCGACCGCCGCGTCCGGCAGTAGCGTCCGGCACTAGCGTCAGCGCTTGGAACCGATTGCCGCGGGCAGCGCCGCGCGTTGCTTGGCCAGCCGCTCGTGCAGTGCCGTATCGTTCGGGTAGTGGCGCGTGGCGATCGCCAGCGCTTCGTCGTAGAGCGGAGCGGCCTCGGCGCCGCGATTCAGTCTCGTCAGGAAGCTCGCATACTGTTCGAGCACGCCCAACAATTCGCGATGCTCCGCGCTCCACATGCGGCGTTCGTAGAACAGGGCCTGTGCGAGCAACTGTCCCGCCTCTTCGGTTCCGCCCGTCGCTTCGACCGCGCGGGCCAGCTTCTCCATGGCCCTTGCGGTCAACTCGTGTTCGTTGCCGAGCAGCCTTTGCCGGAGAGCCACCGCCTGCCGCAGATGCGGTTCGGCCATGAACGCCTTGTCTTCCTGCAGCAACACGCCGCCCAAGGCTTCCAGGCTTGTGGCCACGCTGGCATGCTCCTCTCCGAACTCTTTGAGGCGCAGGGCGAGCGATTCGCGCGCCAGATCCTCGGCTTCGCGCAGCACACCACGCGAGGCGAGCAGGGCGGCGAGTTCGGTTTGCACGCCCGCCAGGTCAATATCATTGCCGCGCACCCGCAGGGGCGCCAGCGCCTTGCGCAACAACTGTTCGGCTTCCCGTTCCTGGCCGGTTGCTCTCAACGTACCCGCCAGCGCGCGGCGTGCTTCAATGGTCGCGTCCGATTCCTCACCAGTCGCGCCGGTGCGGATTTCCACGGCCTGCCGCAGCCGCCGCTCGGCTTCGGCCCATTCGAACTGCGCCGCGCGGGCCTGCCCGAGCGAGAGCAGCACTTCGGCCGCCTCGAGGCTGGTGGGCCCGTAGTTTTCGTATTGCAGCGCCAGCGCCCGCTCCAGCAGCGGGATCGCCTCGGCGGGAATGGCCAGGTTGCGGAACGCCTCGCCGAGCGTCCACCACACGGTCGCCAGAACGCGCGGCTGGCGCGCGAATCGCGGGCCCGCATCGCGCACGGCCTGCCGGAGCAGGTCCCGCGCCATGGCGGTGTTGCCCCGCATCTCATTGGGGTAGCTTACCTGGAACATTCGCCCGAGGAACCGCGAGACCTGGTCGGCGCGCTCGCGTTCGGCGGCCATGCGGTCGCGTTCGCGCGCCACCGAGCCCGCCAGCACGGCCATGCTCAATCCGAATCCGACGATGGCCACCAGCAGCATGGCCGCCACGGCCGTCACCAGACGGTGGCGCAGGAGGCTCTTCTTCAGGCGGTAGCCGAGGTGATCGGGCGCGGCCATGACGGGCAGGCCGCCGAGGTGGCGCTGGAGGTCGGTGCTCAACTGCTCGACGCTCGAATAGCGCCGCTGCGGGTCCTTGGCCATCGCCTTGCGCACGATCCATTCCAGATCGCCTTCGAGCGCCCATTCCATGGCGCGCAGAGACTTCCAGCCGCGGGCCTTCAGCAACTGCTGGCGCTGGACATCGCTCAGACCGGGCGACTGCTTGGGCGACAGGCGGCGGCGCATGCGCACGGGATTGGCCTCGCAGACCTGGCGTTTGAGCTCGTCGAGGTCGTGATCGTCGGCCTCATAGGGCGCGCAGCCGGTGAGCAGTTCATAGAGAATGACGCCCAGCGAATAGATATCGCTTGCCGTGCCGATGGCCTGGCCGCTCATCTGTTCGGGGCTTGCGTAGTGCGGCGTCATGGAACGCCCATAGCCCGCGTCGGCCACCTGGTCAGGGAGCGCGCCGGCCATGAGGTCCTTGGCGATGCCGAAGTCCATCAGCTTCACCAGGCCGTGGCGGGACACGAGCACGTTGCCGGGCTTGATGTCGCGGTGCACCACGAGGAAGCGATGCGCATACTGCACGGCCTCGCACACTTGGCGGAACACCTCCAGGCGCTGCCGCACGGTGAGTTCGTTCTGGTCGCAGTATTCGTCCAGCGGCAGAGCGCCGGCCACGTACTCCATGACGAAATAGGGCTCGCCGGCGCTGGTTACGCCGCCGTCGAACATGCGGGCGATATTGGGATGATCGAGCTTGGCCAGAATCTGGCGCTCCACGCGGAAGCGCGTCATGAGGTTCTCGGTGGCCAGCCCCGATTTGATCAACTTGACGGCGACGCGTTTCTCATACTGCTGGTCGACGCGGCTGGCCAGGTAGACCGTGCCCATGCCGCCGTGCCCGAGCACGCGCTCCAACTGATACGGGCCCACCCGCATGCCCAAGGCTTCGCGGCCGCGCAACGACACTTCGAGTGTTGTCTCTGGCCGTGCCGCCCGGCGCACCGTGGGTTGCGGTTCCGCATGGCGGCTGCTATGCGTGGGCATCGATTCACTATCGTCTGGAACCTCTCCGGACTAAATCAGGCTTTTGCCTTACGACCACTGAGGCGCGGCGAGGACCACTCGCGTGTCTGCTACCCTCGAACAAGTGCCTGCCAACTTATACGATCTCGATCCGGGCCCGAACTCGCCCGAGATTATCCGCATGATCGTGGAGATTCCCAAGAACTCCACCAACAAATACGAGTACGACGGAAAGCTCGGTATCTTCCGCCTCGACCGCGCCCTGTATTCGCCGATGCATTATCCGGGCGACTACGGGTTCATTCCCGGCACGCTTGCGGAGGACAACGACCCGCTCGATGTTCTGGTGCTGGTGCAAGAGCCCAGTTTCACCGGCTGCATGATCGAGGTGCGTCCGGTCGGCATACTCAACATGACCGATTCGAACGAGCACGATCAGAAAGTGCTTGCCGTGCCCAACCGTAACCCGCGTTACGACCAGATTCACACGATGGATCAGGTGTTCCACCACGTGCGCCGGGAGATTGAGCACTTCTTCACCATCTACAAAGAGCTGGAGGGCAAGAAGACCCGCATGGACGGATGGCAGGGGCCGATTGAAGCGCGCCGCGCCATTGTCGATTCGCGCAACCTGTTCCTGGCGCACAAAGAGGCCAACAAAGAGAAGAAGGACAAGTAGCGCCGGCGGGCGGGCGATTGCGGGAGCGCCGGGCGGCGTGATCCATTGCGCCATGGAACGGACGATGAGAGCGGATATACAGGCGCTGCGCGGGCTTGCCGTGTTGCTTGTGGTGCTGTATCACGCCAAGGTTCCGATGGTCCGGGCGGGGTACCTCGGCGTCGACATCTTCTTCGTCATCTCCGGCTACCTCATCACGAGGCTGGTGAAGAACCAGATCGAGGAGGGCCGTTTCGGTTTTGCCGACTTCTATTCGCGCCGTTTGAGGCGGTTGTTGCCGGCGGCCTACACGACGTTTCTCGCCACGGCGCTGGCGGCCGCGGTGCTGCTCAACGGCGGCGAGTTGCGGGATTTTCGCGCGCAACTGGCCGGGGCGCTCGCTTTCGCGGGGAATTTCGTGTTGTGGCAGCAGTCGGGCTACTTTGAAGGCGCCGCCGCGCTGAAGCCGCTGCTGCATGTGTGGTCTCTGGCGATTGAGGAGCAATATTACCTGCTGCTGCCGGCCTCGCTTGTGTTCGTGCCGCGCAGGCTATGGACGCCCGGGGCGCTGGCGGTTCTTCTATCGAGCCTGGGATTGTGCGTCTATCTCGGCGCGCGCGATCCCGGCGCCACGTTTTACCTGATGCCCACGCGGGCCTGGGAGTTGGCGATCGGTTCGGTGGGGGCGCTGGCGCTGGATCACCTCAATTGGGAACGATGGCGTTGGGGCGAAGCGGCCTACTGGGCGTCGGCCGCGGCGCTGGTGGGAATTCCTTTAAGGCCGTTGGGCGGCGCGCATCCGGGCTTGAACGCCTTGGTGGTTTGCGTGGCGACGCTCGCCGTGATTCTCGCGCGGAAGGAGGCGCTCGCGGTTGAGCTGCCCGGCCGCATTCTTGGCTGGTTCGGCGACATCTCATACTCGCTCTATCTGGTTCACTGGCCGCTATTCGCATTCCTGCACAACGTCTGGTTTGGCGAGGAGCCGCGGCGCGTGCAGTATGCGCTGGTGCTGCTCTCCATCGCGCTTGCGTATCTGCAGTATCGCTTTGTCGAGACGCCGTTCCGCCGCTCGAACCTGCGCCTGGATTGGAGAATGGCGGGGTGGGTGCTGGCGGGGACGGCGCTGATTGCGGCGATCCCGTTCGTTGAGATGCGGCGCCGCGCGGGCGGGCCGGATTACACCCAATCCGCCCGGGTCAAGTACGGTTTTTCGAACGTTGCCCTTTTTACGGGGGATTACATTCTCGGCCCCGGTTGAGGTCTGGGAGGGGAGCCCTCGATTCTGATTTGGGGCGATTCGTTTGCGATGCAACTCGTGGAAGGAATTTCCAAGAACCGGGGGAGCGTGGGTGTTGTGCAAGCGACGCAGGGCTCATGCGGCCCGCTGTTGGGGCTGGCGGTTTTCGAGCGCGAATTTCAGGGGACATCCAGCCGAGCGAAGGCGGATTCCTGCACGCAGTTTAACGACTCGGTTGTCCGCTACCTGGCACGGCCGGAATCGCCGGGCACGGTCGTGATGGCCAGCGCGTTCAGTTCCTTTCTATGGAACCGCTACTGGGTGCTGGAAGACGGCCAGCGCGTGCGAGCGCCGGGAATCGAAACGGCGCTGCGGCATTTCAAGCGCACGGTGGATGCCGTACGCGCGGCGGGCAAACGGGTGGTCGTTGTGGCCCCGATGCCGGGCGCCGGAATCAACATCGGGAACTGTCTGGAGCGGAAGATGTCGGGGCGCTGGATCACCGGTCCGTTTGCGAATTGCGAGTTTCCGCTTGCGCGCTACTATTTCTGGCAGGCACCGATGATCGAGATGCTGAAGCGGATCCAGCGGGAAGCCGATGTCGATGTGATTGGCTTCGAGGATCTGCTGTGTCCGGGCGGGATGTGCCGCACGACGTGGGAGGGTAAATTCCTTTACCGCGACGACTGGCACCTCAGCTACGGCGGTTCGGAAGTAGTGGCGCGGCGCAGCGGACTGGTTGGGCAGATTCTGGCCAAAGCGCGCTGACGGCCGTTTGCGGGGCGGCTATTCGAACCGCTGCGCTTCCCACATCTCAAAGAACCGGCCGCGCGCTGCCAGCAGTTCTTGCGGCGAACCTTGCTCGACCACGCGGCCGGCGTCGAGCACGACGATCCGGTTGGCGCGTTGAATCGTCGAAAGGCGGTGCGCGATGACCAGCGTGGTGGAGTCGCGCAGCAGGTTGTCGATGGCCGTCTGCACCTGGCGTTCGGTGAGCGAATCGAGCGCGCTGGTGGCCTCGTCGAGAATGAGCACGGGCGCCCGTTTCAACATGGCCCGCGCGATGGCAACGCGCTGGCGCTGGCCGCCGGAAAGCGACAGGCCTTCGGCGCCGAGCTTTGTATCGAGGCCCTCGGGCAGCGCAGCGACGACGTCGTCGAGGCAGGCGTCGGCGATGACGCGCTGAAACTCCGCATCGGGAATTTCGCCGTCGCGGCCGAAGGCGAGGTTATTGCGCAGGGTGTCGTCGAGCAGGATCACGTCCTGGCTGACGAAGGCCACGCAGCGCCGCAGGGAGGCCGTGCGGAACTCGCGGATGTTGACGCCGTCGTAGACGATTCTGTGCGGAGGCACGTCGTGGTAGCGCAGCAGCAGTGCGGCGAGGGTGGACTTGCCGGAGCCGCTGGGCCCCACCAGCGCGGTGACCTCGCCCTTCTTGATGGTGAAGCTGACGTCGTGCAGCACGGGCTCGCGTTCGGGATAGGCGAACGTCAGTCCCTGGAAGCGAATGGAGTCTTGGATGCCTTCCAGTTCGCGCGTTCCGCCGGGGAGAATGTATTTGCCGTGGTCGTCGAAGACGTCGAAGACGGCGCGGATGCGCGGCAGTTTTTGCGCCACTTCGAGCTCGACCTCGTGGAACACGCTGAGGTGCGGAATGGCCAGCCGCGCGGCGAAGAAGAAGACGAAGGCGACGGCGATGGAGGTGCCGCCGCGGTCGAAGGCGAGGGCGAAGATGAGAATCGCCAGGAGTCCGAACAGCGTCAACACATCCTGCGCGCGGGGCAGCAGGCCGCTGTAGAGCCAGACCTCGAAATCGGCGTTGCGCACCTCGTTCATGATCTGGGCGTGAGTTTGCACGGCGCGATCTTCGCGGGCGAAGGCGCGGAAGAGTTGCGCGGCGCGGAGCACTTCAAAGGCGCGCGAGGCGATGCGCAGCGTGCGGGCCTGCGAGTTCTCAATGGGCTGCGTGGTGCGGCGCGCGATCCAGCGGCGCATCAGGTGGAGCGGCACGAACACGAGCAGCACGGCCAGCGTGGAGCGCCAGGAGATGTAGACCATCACGGCCAGGTGCACGAGCAGGATCGGAATGGTGGCGATGATGCGCAGCAGGGCCTTGTAGACGTTCAACAGGTCGTGGTTGAAGTCGATGACGGCGGCCATTTTGCCGGTGTTGTGGCGCAGGTAGTAAGACCGTCCGAAGGACAGGTAACGTTCGAAGATAGCGGTGGACAGCCGCGCCGAATAGATGCCGTAGAGCCGCCCGGTGACGAGGTGCAGCCCGTAGATGGCTCCGTTCTTCAATATGCCGACCAGGAGCACGGCCGCGCCGAGGACGACGAACGTTCCCACGTAGGTGCTGAACGAGGCGGGCAGGGCAGTGCGCAGCCACGCCAGGGAGCCGGTGTTCCAGATGAAGTCGAAGTTGCCCATCATCGCGCCGCGCGAGATGGGGATGAGCATGGCGAGCATGGCGCCGTCGAGCAGGGCGGAGAGAGACGCGACGGCAGCGCAGGCGGCGACGTGTTTGGGCGTCATGCCGATGCGGCGCGACATCTCCGCCAGCGGGAAGTCGCGAAGGAAGGAGGTGATGGCCGGCGAGCCGCCCCAGCGCTTCGGTTCGGGTTCGTCGGGCGCCCAGAGATAGCCTTTTTCGGCGGCGTCCAGCAGCACGCCGCGGACGAAATTCTTGCTCAGCTTCGCGGGCCCTTCGGCGCCCCAGGTGAACCAAGCGATGCCGGCGCGCTCGAGCGCTTCAATGCCGTATTCGCAGTTGTCGATCGAGGTGTAGAGATAGGGCTGCGAGGTGGCGCCGGCATGGGCCGGAAGGTCGATTTCGCTGATCAGGATGGGCACGCGTTCGCGGAGCGCGGTGAGCACGGAGATCGAATGCTGCCCGTAGGGATGGATGGCCACCGAGGCGTTGGACCAGTCGATGCCGCGCATCCGCGCGACGACCTCGCTCATCGGGCTGCCTTCGGGCGGGTTCTTTTTCGCAACGTTGGCGAAGCTGAGCAAGGTCACATGCGTGTCCGGCGCGTGCTTGCGGATGCGCTGATAGACCTGTTCCAACTCGCGCAGATGCTGGTCTGTGTAGTTTTCAGGAACCCACGAGACGGGTTCGTTGGCGAGTTCGAAGAGCACGTGCGGAAGCGAGGCGTAGCGCGGCGCGACGAGGTCCCAGAACAACTCCAGGTAAGGGAGATCGTAGGTGCCGACGTCGTGATAGTCGACCATCGCATAGAGGCCGTGCCGGCCGGCAAGCTCGACGGCGCGGTCGAGTTCGGCGAGGAGCGCGGCGCGTTCGGCGGGGACGTTCAGATCCCAGAACGGGAACTGGTGCGAACGCTGCCATGGGTCGAAGCAGACGATGCGCACCGCGTTCAGGCGGGCGCGTTTGATCTCGCGATAGTAGGCGGGGTCGGTTGTGTAGGCCGTGGCGCCGGTCTGTTTGCCGTAGCGGAAGACCTCGGCGATGCCTCCGCGCAGCGGGGTGCCACGGTCAGTGACGACGGTGCCCTTCTCGATTTTGACCCGGCCTCTGGACATGCGGGGCGCGGCGTGCCTACGGCCGCCGCCGCGAGAAGGCGTTGCAGGCGGAGGCGTTGCGGCCGGAGGCGTTGGGGGCGGCGCGGTTCGGGACGAGGCAGTTTCGGCCAGGGCCGGTTCGGACGGAGGCGGTCCGGACGAAGGTGGCCCGGGCGAAGGCGGCCCGTACGAAGCCGGTCCGGTCGAAACTGGTCCGGCTGGTCCGGCGGGCCAATGAACCGGATTGCGATGTCCTGAATGGCTTCATGGGGTGCGTTGGGAACTCGCCGGCGCCTCGTGGATCAGTTCGCGGACAGGGGCGTAGTGGAGGCGAAATCGAATTCAATGAGAGAATAACAGATTCGTCACTAAGAGGAGAAGTGGTCTGACTCGTACAACCCGCGTGGTGCATGCGATTGCACCCTATACTGGCAATTCGCCGCTGGCGAACCGGCAAAAACTGTTCCTGGAAAGCGTGGACCGCACGCCCGCCAAAGACCGTATTCTGCTGGCGGCGACGGATTCAGACTGGCGGCATGAAGGCTGGAAAAGCTGTCCGCTACCGCGCGACGCCTCCACACTGGGCGAACCTTCGTCGAAGCCTTTCCTGAAGGACATGTTCGATCTTGCGTTGGTGGTGGCCGAGCCGGGCGACTGGTTGTTGTATTCGAACGTGGATTGCGCCGTCGCGCCGGATTTCTACGACGATCTGATCCACCGCCGGGCCACCGTGGTTGAGTACCAGCGCCACGATGTGGAAGGCGATCCGCAGACGCTCGACGAGCTGTTTTCGAACCCGAGCACCCTCTATTCGGTGGGGCTGGACGCGATGGCGATTCGGGCCGGTTTTTATGCCGAGATCCACGAGTGGCTGCCCGATTTTGTCGTCGGCGAGCCGCACTGGGACACGATCTACTCCGGTCTGTTCCGCAAGATCATTCCCGTGCAGCGCGACTGCCGGAGGCTGTATCATCCGCGTCATGAGCGCATGTGGGATCTGGGGCATCCGACGGCAGCCGGGCAGCACAACCACGAACTGTTCGTGGACGCGCTCAGCCATGGCACGAGTGACACAACCATGATTACCGAGACGCCCGACCAGACCGACACCGCGGTTGTCGTGGCGGTGTTCGGCGCCGACGCGGCACGCCTGGAAGCCAACGTCGCGGGGATTCGCGAACAGCTGCGGCAGGATCTCTACGCCGACATCTATCTGGTGGAGTTGCTTCCCGAAGGGGCCGAAACGCAGTACCCGGCCGACGTCCTTTCGCATGTCCACTATGTTCCGGTTCGGGGCGATGGGAGTGCGCTGGAGTTGTTTCAGAAAGAGGCGCTGCTCAACTACGGCTGGCGCGAGGCGTTGAAGCGGCATCCGTATCAGTACTTCATTTTTGTCGACGCCGACGTTTATTCGCCGGAGCCGGACTGGTTCCGCCGCATCCGCGCGAGGCTGCAGCACGACCCGTCGCGCACCGTACACGGTTACCGGACGGTGCGCGACAGCATCGACGAGAAGCTTCACTACAGCTCCGTCGGCGCGGTGTTCGCGCTGGGCCAGCAGACGGGCCTGCCGTTGAATCCGGGCATCTGTTGGGGGCTGCACCGTTCGCTGCTGGAAGCGGGCGACGGTTTCAACCCGATGTGCATCGACTGCGGCGGGGATTCGGCCTTTGTCGCCGAGTATCTGAACACGGCGCAGATGCAGTACGACCCGTGGCTCTACCAGTGGGACTGGTATCTCGAGATTGAGCGCAAGCTGCCCTTCTATGCCGGGCTCGATTGCGTGCCGGCCGACCTGATTCACGTGCACCACGGTTACCTGAAAGAGCGCAACTACGATGGCTTCCGCTATGCGATGAACGCGCTGCCGCCGCTGCGGGAGTTCATCCGCCTGAGTGAAGACGGGCTGTTGGAATGGATCGACCCCGGCTGCCGGGAGCGGAGCGTGCTCAAGCGGCGGCAGTCGATGGGCTCGCGGGAGGCGGTGGATGAGTTGCTGGCCGAGATGAATTATCCGCGCCACGTGCGCGCGGTAAAGCCCGCGCGGAATGGCATTGGCGAACGGCCGTATTTCCAGCCGAAAGGCGTTGTGCATTCGCCGCTTCCGGCACCGCACCTGGTGCACAAAGCGCCGTCGCGGCCAGGCATGAAGATATTCGATCCCGACGAGGTATTCCGGGAGAACTTTCCGTTTTCCTGGTGCGATGGCGTGGTGAAGCCCGAGGACAGCACTTACATTCCGATGGTGGATTTGGACGATGGGGCGGTGCTGGTGCTCGACGGCAAACCGGGTTCGGAGTACATTGTTGGCGCGCTGCCGCTGCAGCCTACCTGGCTTGCCCACGACGTTTCACGGTTCGAGACGCTCACCTTCGACATGCGCGCCGCCGGCGTGGTTCCGCGCGATTTGCGGATCACGGTTACGTCGACCGCTCCCGATGGATCCGAGCCGGAATCGGCGCCGGTCTACCTTCACACGCTCGGCGTCGAGGCCGACCGGTGGAACACGGTCTCCCTTCCGCTTGCGCGATTCACGGGCGAGGGGATCGACTTGCGCTCGATCCGGCTGATTAAATTCTCCGGACCCGGCGGGTGCCGCCTGGAGTTGGCGCGCATTTACTTTGAGCCCGCGCGCTAGCGGATCATGTGTTGGCTGAGGTCGTTTGCGATGGCATGCACCAGGGCGAAGCGAGGCGCGCCCTCTTCGTGCCGCGGGCCGAAGTGTTCCCGCAGCCGGTGGTATTCGAAGGTGAAGTGACCATCCTCGAAATATTTCAGCGTGCGTAGAAACCAACCGTAGAGCAGGTGGCGGAACTGGGCGGCGGGCATGGTATCGAGTCCGGCGCGGTAGGGGAAGGTCAGCATATCGGCCGCGTAGTGGCACACGGTTTCGCGCAGCGCGGAGTGGGAGAGCGGGATGGGTTCCGCGAGCGGGTCGACGCCTTCCACGATGTTGCGTTCGCGCAGCAGGGTGAAGTGTTCCAGGGGATCGACGAAGCAGAGGTAGAAGCGGAACACTTCGGGGCTGAGGATGGTGGCGCCGTGGAAACGGGCGGCGAGAGCGGCGGCGCGGAAACCTTCCCGGGCCACGACGTGCCGGGGTTGGCCTTGCGCATGTCCGATGGCGGCGAGCAGATGGGGATCGGCGGATTGCGGAGGTGTGCCCGCGGGCCGAGGAGGCAGCGCGCCGAGCAGCGCGGCGTAGTCGACGAGGGGCTGCTCGGGCCGGGGGGTGACTTCGGCCGCCGCGCGGCTCAGTTGCCGCAGGCAGGCTTCGAGCAGTTGTCCGGCGTCGCCGCCGCCCGCGGAGGGTTCGTTGAGTTGCCGCGCGATCTTGGCCGCCAGGCGGCGTAGCGTTTTCTCTTGCCTGGGCTGCTCCCAGAAGCGCGGCATGAACTGGTGGCAGTAGATGGAGACGGCGTGGCGGACGCGGTCCAGGCGCTCATCGCCGGCATAGCGGCACTGGAAGCGATGCGGCCCGCCGAGCCTTTTCCAGCGCGCCGATTCCAGCCCCGGGACGCCATAGCCCGACCATGCCGCGAGGTGGCGTTCGTCGAGCATCTCGACTTCGCCGAGCATGGGAAAACGCTTCTTCAGGTTTGCGAAAGCGGCGTGGAAGGAAGCGGCCGATTCGGGATTGGGGCAGTTCCAGATGGCGGTGAGATCGATGTCGCTGCGGCCGGGTTCCCAAGTGCCCAGGGCGTAGCTGTTGCGGGCGTAGATTCCCGCGAGGCGGGGCTCACGCGAGGCGAGATCGCCCACCGCGCGCGCGGCCGAATGGTAGATGGAACGATAGAGACTGCCGGCGACCGGCCAATTGCTGGTTGCCTGGACGACCGTTTGCACGATGGAAGTGACTGCGTTCACGAATCTAGACGATCCCCCGGGGCACCCAACCCTTTGTAACAGACCGATTGTGTTGGGCGCATTGGTTCAGTAGTTCCGGTACCCGGCCACAGTACCGTTCCGGGGATCGATTTTGAAGAGGCGATGTTAGAATTTGGCCTTGGAATTCTTTCACCCAGCGCCGTTGTTCGTAGTTCTCGACGCGATGGGTGGTGGTGCGTATTGGGAGTCCGCGTTCCGATTTTTCAGCCGGCAGAGGCAGGTGCGGGGAGCCGTTTTGTACGCACCCGGGGATGCCGCGGCGGTTGCGGCCACGCTCGCCGCGACGGGCGGCCGGTGGCAGGCGCTGGCGGAATGCGGCGACGAAACGGGGACATTCCTGCGCGGCCTTTTAGAACGGGACGCCGCGGGCAAGGCCGCCTATATGCCGTGCGGAATCGAATTCGACGCAACGGCGCTGGCCGCAGACGATCTGGCGGGCGAGCCCGACGCCATTACGCCGCTCTTGCCCGCGACTGGGCCGGAAGCCGTTGGCGGCGCGTCGTTGCCCTGCGAGGCCACGGGCTGGATTGCGCCGAAGGAACTCGCGCTCGCGGTATTCGGCGCGGCGCGCGGCGGTTCCGGCTGGGGGTTGCCGGCGATGGTTGCGGCGGTGGAGCGCGGAGGCCGCCACTGGCGGTGGAATTCGAAGCAGGTGGACACGGGTGAATCCGCTCCTCCGGCGGCGCCGGGTAGGCCCGCGATGAGCTGGCGTTCGCGTGTGCTGGCCGTGGTGCCTCACTTTGGCTGCGAACAATGGCTGGCGCAATGCCTGTATGCGCTCACGACGCAGACGCGGGAGCCGGAGAGCATTGTCGTGATTGACGACGCGTCGCCCGAGCCGCCGGTGGAGATCGTGCGCGCGTTTCCGGGCGTGACGTTGCTGGCGGCTCCGGTGAACATCGGGCCGGAGAACATCTTGCAGAACGTGATCCAGACGATGGACTACGACGCCTACATGGTGCAGGACGCCGACGACTGGTGCGCCACGACCCGGTTGCAGCGATCGCTGGAAGAGGCCGAGCGCACCGGGGCGGGAATCGTTGGGGCGCAGGAGATGCGCTTTCCCGCGGGGGCGTGCGAGCCGGTGCTCCGCTTGCACCCGCTTGATGTGAATCGCGCAATTGCGGAGAGGATCGGCCATTATCTGTGCCACGGGACGAGCCTGATCGCGCGCGACGCGGCGCGGCGCGTGGGCGGATTTGACATGGCGCTGCAGGTGGCCGCCGATACGGATTTCGTACTCCGCAGCTCGCGGGTGTGCCGGATTGCGAACTTGCCGGAAGCGCACTACTACCGCCGCATGCGTCCCGGTTCGAGGACGTCGGCGGCGAACACGGGCCAGGGGTCGGCGCTGCGCGAACGCGAGCGCGACTACATTTTTGACAGGGCGCGGCGGCAAGGCGCGCGTGTGGAGCGCGAGGCCGCGGTGGCGACGCTCGACTTCGAGTCCGCCGTGGAGTTCCGCCACGTACTGGGCCCGCCGCTGCCGCGGGGCGAGTGGTAAGCCGTCCGGATCGACCCCGATGCCGCTGACAGAGGGACAATTGCCGCCCAAGAAGCTCGCCGTGGTGGTGATTGGCCGCAACGAAGGGGAGCGTTTGCGCCGCTGCCTGAAATCAGTGGAGCAGATGCGGAAGCCTGAGGGAGGCTTCGAGTGCGTGTACGTCGATACGGCATCGGAAGACGGCAGCGCGGAGTTGGCGGAGGCGATGGGGATTACGGCGGTGCGGGTGTTTCCGGAGAATCCGTCGGCGGCTTTTGCGCGCAATGCCGGCTGGCGGGCGGTGTCGGCGGAGTTCGTCCTCTTCCTGGATGGAGACAGCCAGATTGAAGGCGACTTCGTGGTGCGGGCACTTGAGAAGTTCGAAGACCCGAAGGTGGCCATTGTATGGGGACGACTGCGCGAGGCCTACCCGGCGGACTCTTCCGGTCGCGTGATCCTGCCGTTCCGC
>CAYUZM010000049.1:0-14531 GCA_964449665.1 uncultured Solibacteraceae bacterium | reverse complement strand
GGGGAACCGCGCCTCGAGTGCATGGCCCATGCGTCGCTGACGGTCACCAGCTCGCTCAACCTGCGCTGCCCGACGCGGCCCGAGTAGGCGCTCGTGCCCTTTCGGTTGAAATCGGCTTCCAGCCCGTGGCCGACGGCTTCGTGCAGCAGCACGCCGGGCCAGCCCGGAGCGAGCACGACGGTCAACTCACCCGCCGGCGCATCCACGGCGTCCAGTTGCACAATGGCCTGCCGCGCCGATTCGCGCGCAAAATATTCCGGTGTCTTTTCGTTGAGGAAGAAGTCGAAACCCACACGCCCGCCACCACCCGCGTAGCCGCGCTGCGGCGGACTGTCGCCCTCGCGCGCCAGCACAAGCACGTTCAGGCGCGCCATCGGCTGGCGGTCGAAATTGATGCGGCCATCGCTGGTGGCCACCAGCACGTGCTTCATCGTGTCGGCATAGACGGCCTGCACCATGAACACGCGCGGATCATAGGCGCGCGCCGCTTCGTCGGCCCGGCGCACAAGGCGCACGCGCTCGTCCAGCGGAATGTCGGCCGGGGGCGTGAGCACCGGATAAAGTTCGCGCCGGTCACCGGTAAGAAAACCTTCCGTGATGGTCTTCGACGGACCCTCGGCGATACAAGCGGCCACTCGCGCGGCATGGCGGATGCGTTCAGGCGAAAGGTCGTCTGAATACGCATAGCCGGTGCGCTCGCCGGCCAGCACCCGCACGCCAACGCCCATCGAGACGCCCTGCGTGGCGCTCTTCACGATGGACTCATCGATGCTGATGGATGTCGTGGCGAGGTATTCGAAGTAGAGGTCGGCATAATCGCCGCCGCGGGACAGCGCTTCGCTCAGCCAACCTTCCAGATCGCGCTCGCTGATTCCGAATTTCGATGCGAAGTAGGAGTCTTGGAACTGCACACTTTCAGGGTAGCAGCCATGTCCAGCGTGCAGCGCCACACAAGCACCACACAATCGCGCGCCCACTAATGCGAAGTGGTGTACGCCGGCAGGTCGAGCACATCGACGAGATAATAAAGCTCCGTCGTCCGCGCCGTGCCCAAGCCCGCGGGCGAGGAGATTTTGATGTCCTTCGCGGCTTTCTCAATCGCAGCCGCGCTCTTGAAGAACCATTCCGCGCCGCTCTTGGGCAAACCCATTCCACCCGCGTTGGGGCGCAGCTTGAGCGTTCCGCGTGTTTTCGAAGGGATTCGCATGTTCTCCACTTGCTTCCACGCCGTAATGGAATAGGTCAGCCTGTCGATCATGGCCGAATCCATCACACCGCCAATGTCGGATGCGTCCCATTGAAAAACAATGCCGAAGATTCCATTGTCGTCCGAATAGACTTGCGGGTAGACAATCGACTTCACTTCGATGCCCAGGGTTGTATAGAGCGTCAGACGCTCGACGTCCCGCTTCCAAACGCTGCCCAGCGATACCATCGCGTTCGGGATGGGCGCGCCCGAATCGGCGTCATACACCAGTCCCGCAATGAATCCTTGATTGAGTTCCGCCATGACTGACTCCTCCGTAAATAAAGATCAGTCGGAGAATTCCCCTGTGCGGTCCCAGTTGTGCTCAGTTTACAGGAAAGGAATGATTATGCGCTGGGCCGAACCGGCCTCTCTTCGCGAATCGCCTGGTTCCCCCAGTGCGCCGTCCGCGCCGAGGCCACCGCATCGCGGATGTTTGAGTTCGGCATCTTGCGCGAGCGCACGCAATCCAGCCAGTTGGCGATATGGTCCGCCGTGCCGTCGCCTTCGGCCTTGTAATGAAACATCGGCTCGGGCAGACGGTCCCAACGCGCGCCCTTCTCCGGATAGATGGTGGTTACCGCCCGATTCACCCTCATCATGCCCTCGGTGCCGCGAAAGACAATGCCGCCGTCTTCCAGGCCGCTGATGAGCGTGCTCTCGTAGCTCACCATGAACTTCGAATAGCGCCACGATCCGCTCACCGTATCGGGGCATTGAAAATGCCGGTTGCGATAGACGCTGCCGCTCGCCATCACGAGGTTCGGTTTGTGCTCGCCAAGCAACCAGTGCACGCTATCCACCCAGTGTGAAAAGAGGTCCGTGAGCGTGCCGCCGCCAAAGTCCCAGAACCAGCGCCACAAACGGAAGCGGACCTTGTCGAACGGCTGATCCGGCGCGCTGCCCAGCCACGCTTTCCAATCGAGCTTCGACGGGTCGGCCTGAATCGAATCCACCGTTCGCGTGTTGTAGTTCTGATACCAGTAAGTGTTGGCCATCGTCACCTGGCCAATGGCGCCCGCGTCGATCTGCTCCTTCGCCCGCAGAAACGTATCCGTGCTGCGCTGCTGGTAGCCGACCTGCACAATCTGCTTCGTCGTCTCAAACGCCTTCAACATCAGGTCGCCCTCTTCAACAGTGCGCGTGAGCGGCTTCTCCACATAGACGTCCTTGCCCGCGGCCATTGCATCCAGCGCCATGCGCACGTGCCAGTGGTCGGGCGCGCCGATCACCACGGCGTCAACGTTCTTCATGTCCAGAATGCGCCGGTAGTCCTGTGTGGTCGAGCACTGCATGAACTCGTCAAGACGCGGTTGATACACGTCAGCAACGGCGACAAGCTGCGTGTTCGGCAATCGCGCGACGCGATCCAGCAGCCCCTTCGCGCGGCCCCCGACGCCGATGCCCGCGACGCGAACACGCTCATTGGCGCCCCAGATGCGCGAGGCGGAAAGCGCGGTAAGCATGGCCGAGCGGCGGCTGATCTTCATGCGAGATATCTTATCTCGCAATCGCTCCCCACTCGCGCTCGTAGTAGCGCACCAGCACCTGGTCGTTCAACCGGTTGGGCTGAGCCTCCACCGGCTGCATGTCCACGGGAAACTCGAATATCTGCGGCAGACCCGCGACGGTGAGAAAGCGCAAACCGGACGGCAGCGCTTGCGGCATATCGTACGGCTGCGTGGTGCCCAGCACATACCCCCACTCGCCAAACGACGGCACGTAGACGTGATACGGACGCACGTTCCAACCCGCCTGCTTCATCGACTCGACGATGCACCAGTAGCTCTGCCGCGCAAACAGCGGCGAAGTGCTCTGCACCGCCACCATGCCGCCCGGCCGCACGGCGCGCCGCAGCAGCCGGTAGAACGCCGTCGTGTAGAGCTTGCCCAGCGAAAAGTTCGTCGGGTCGGGAAAGTCGATGACGACAAAATCGAACGGCGGCTCGCGCATCGCATCAAGCCACACGAAGGCGTCGGCGTTGATCACCTTCACCTTGCGCGAACGGAGCGATTCCTGGTTCAACGAACGCAATAGCGGATGGTCGCGGAAAAGCTGCGTCATCTCGGGATCGAGATCCACGAGCGTCACCGACTCGATGCCCGGATAGCGCAAAATCTCGCGCACGGCCAACCCATCGCCTCCGCCCAGCACCAGCACGCGCCTCGGCGCCTCCACGGCCGCAAGCCCCGGATGCACCAGCGCTTCGTGATAGCGGTACTCGTCGCGCGAGCTGAACTGCAGGTGCGAACTCAAGAATAGCCGTAGGTCGTCGTGCCAGCGCGTGAGCACAATGCGCTGATACTTGGTGGTGCGCGTAAGAATGATGTCGTCGGCGTAGAGGTTGCTCTCGGCAATCGAACTGATGCGCTCGGCGCCCGCGAAACCCGCGCACAAGGCCGCCAGCACCAGCACGCAAGACAGCCGCAGCGCGTGCCGCCGCGGCAACTCGGCCGCGAACAGCCATGTCGACCACAGCGCCACACCGGCGTTCAACATACCGAACAGAATCGCCGACCGCACCAGTCCCAGCTTGGGCACCAGCAGCAAGGGAAACAGGATCGAAGCGCCCAGCGCGCCCAGGTAGTCGAACGTGAGCACGTTGGCAACGAGATCCTTGAACTGGAAGCGCTCCTTCAGAATGCGCATCAGCAGCGGAATCTCCAACCCCACGAGCGTGCCGACGAGAAACACGACGCCGTAAAGAAGGAAGCGGAAACTTTCCGTGTAGGCGAAGGCGAGAAATAGGACTGTAGAAGAGAAGCCGCCCACCAGCTCCACCATCAATTCAATGGCGATAAACCGCGCCACCAGCGCGCCGCCCAGGTAGCGCGAAAGCCAACTGCCCACGCCCATCGCGAACAGGTAGCTGCCAATGATGGTGGAAAACTGAAGGACGCTGTCGCCGAGGAGATAGCTGGCAAGCGTTCCGGCGATCAGCTCATAGATGAGACCGCAGGCGGCAATCAGGAAGACGGAGAGAAATAGCGCCGCGGTCATGAGCGCCCGATCATCCGGTTAGTGCACGGCCGCGGCGATGATGATGCACATGCCGAGCGACATGAACCCGACCAGGATGGCGAGCGCCATGTTTTTGTGCTCGACAATCTCCTGCCAGAGCGCGTACGGCGTCAGGGCGTCCATAATCTTGAAGCTGATAATGAACAGAATGATCCCCAGCAGCGCATACACAAACGCGTTGATCAGGTTAGTGATGTGAAATTCCATAAATAGCGTCTCCTATTTTCCCCCAAAGTAACGCGAGTGGCCGCCGTAGTGGGAACGGTACGAGCCAGGGTTGTCGCGGACCGATTTCGGCACGTTCCGCACCTCATTGATGTCGGACAGGCTCATGCCGCGGTAGTTGTAGTAACTTGCTCCGCCTACCAGCATCATGCCGTAGAGTAAATATCCCAGGCGCATACTTAGTCCTCCTCGCCGCTGCCCGTCGCCGAGCCGTAATCGCTTTCCGCCCAACGCTTCGCCTCGAAGCTCATGCCCTTGCCCAGCTTGAAAAACGCCGGAATCGGCACCAGTAGCATCGCCAGGAAAATCGGCCAATAACTCGGCACGTCGCGCTTCACCGTCACCACGTAGGTCATCTCGCGCGGCCCCGTCGTATAAGGATCGGTGGGCTTGGGGTCCATCTCCGGCTCCATGCGGAGGTAATAGCGGCCCGCGGGCACGGTCGGCACGCGCACGCTGTCGCTGGCCGAACCTTCAGTCCAATCCGATCCCGAATAGTAACTTACTTCCCGGCCGAAATCCCACGCCTGTCCGGTCTGCTCGCTGATCAGCGCCATGTTGAAGTAAGCCCAGTTTTGGCGGAGATTCGTATCGAGTTCCACTTCCACATTGGTATCCCGGCCCTTGAGTTCAAACACCGGCGTCACGAACGATTGCTCGCCGGGCGAGTTGGCGCGGAAGAAATAGCTTTGGCTGAAGATCTTCTCGTTGCCCATGAAAAGCATGCATCCGATGAGCACGACGAACAGAATGGCCTCCAGCGCCACGGCCGTGCCGAACGCCGACCATGCGGCGGACTTGGCCTCGGGCGGCGCGGGCTGATTGGCATACACGCCCGGAGCCGGCGGCGGCGCGCCCTTCAGTTGAAATGCCTGCCAGATCTCGGCGCCCGTACGGTACTGCCCGATCGACCAGGTGATCTCGCCAGGAACGATCTCGCTCGACAGCAGCTTCGGCGGCGCAATGTAATCGTCGACGTCGGCCTCGTCGCCGTTGCGCACCTGGAACGGGAACTCGCCTAACACGAAGACCGTTGTTGCTTTCGCCCGCTGGAAATGTTTGTAAGACTCGCCTTCCCAGACGGCTGCCTTGCGCCCATCCACGTTGGTGAACGTCGGCAGGCCGGGCACGGTACGGATTTCATTCCAATGGCCGTCGTACTCGGAAAGGTAGCGGAAGCCCGCGTATGGGTTGAAGAGAAGATACTCGCGCCACTCGTACGGCGTGGCGTCCACAATGATGCGGCGCACCTGAAAGCCAATGGCCTCGAACATCTTCCCCTGCAGTTTGCCGCGCGTGCCCAGCGGAATCAGCGGCTGCGCGTAGGCGGTCTTGTTGTTGAACTTCTGGAGAATCTGCACCTGCTCGGAATGCACGTCGAGCACCGACAGGCAGCTTGGGCACACCGCGTTGAGCGAGTGCGACATACCGCGCAGTTCCACCGCGCTGCCGCAGTTCGGGCAGGCCAGCGCGCGCCGCTTGATGCCGGGCTTAGGGGGGGGGGCCATCGTTTACCAGCCCTCGAACTCGCGCAGGTTGCGCAGCTTCAAATCGTCGAACTCCACGGCCTCGCCGATAAAGAACAGCGGCGGGTCTTCGCTGTAATCGATGGTGGCGAACCCGCGCGAAGTGGAGCGGAGATCGGCAAAGACCATCTCCGTCTTGTCCCAATACTCAAACGGCAACTCGCCTTCCACGCCGCCGTAGCGGGCCTTGGTCATCGTGGTCACCGACAGTTCGGTGTCGCGGATCTTCATCCGGTAGCCGCGTCCGATGTTGGATTCCGGCGGAATACGCGGATGATCTTTCGAGGCAAAGCTGATCGCATAATCGAGTTGCGCGTCGCTCAGCCAGCCGCTGGTGCCGTCTTGAAAGCCAAGGTGCCACTCATTCCACGTGCCGCCCTCGTAGTGGTACACGATGCGGCCCACCACTTGAAATGCTTTGTTGCGATAGATCCCCTCGGTGCGCAGTTGGATCGGAGACGAGTCCATCGAGATGTCGCTCATCTCGCCGACTCGCTTCAGGTCGACGTCCGTGCGCACGAGAATCGACTGGCAATAGGGGCACGTGGTCTGAACGGCGTTGGAAAACTGAAACTCGACAGGCGCTCCGCACTGCGGACAATCGCTCTTGTTCTTCATGCCGCCGGCGCGTCCTTTCGCGCGGGGACCAGCGTACCCGCGTAGTCGCGTTCCAGCCGCCGCACATCCACTTCACAAGCGCCGAACTCGCGCCGCAAATAACCGGCAAAGTCCCAGTCCTCGCGCTCGCGGCAGCAAAACAGGTTGACGCACATCGAACCGTGCTCGGGAAACGTGTGGCAGGCAAAGTGCGATTCCGACAACAGGCAAAGGCCCGTGATGCCGCCCTCGCCGGGGAACTTATGCCACATCGGCGCGCCTACGGGATGAAGAGGCAGATCCCGCACCAGGCGCTCCAACAACAAGCGCAGCCGGGCGGGATCACGCAAGGAATCTGGGTCGCAGCCGCGTGCGTCCACGACCCATTCGCATCCTGACATCAGCCTTGTGGTTTACCACATTCGGGGCAGAATTTGGAAGCACGCGGAATCCGTTGGCCGCATTCCGTGCAGAATTTCAGGTCGGGCGTGGCCGCCGCGCCGCCACCGCCCACCGGCACCACCGGGGGAACGCCGCCCTGGGGCGGAGCCGCCGGAGGAGGCGCCTGCGGAGGTTGCGGAGGCTGCTGCATCGCCGCGCCCATGGCGGCCGTCATTTGACCCGCCATGCCAAAGCCCGCCGCCAGTCCCGCGCCCACGCCGGCAATGCCGCCTTCGTTGGCCGCCGCAATTGGAATCGACTGCGCCACCTGGAACTGCGTGTACTTGCCCATGTCGCCGATCATGTTCATCGAGATGCGCTCGTCCAGGCGCTTCTGAAGTTCGTCCGGCAGCGAGAGGTTCTCCACCACAAACGAATCCAACGCCAGACCCAACTCGGCAAACGAGGTCGCCAGAAACTCGCCGATCTTCCGGCTCATCTCCATCTGGTTGGCGGCCATGTCGAGAAACGGCACGCCGCTGGCGGCAAACGCGTCGCTCATGCGGCCAATCAAGGTGCCGCGCAACTGGCTTTCAATTTCGGCGTTGCGATAGGTGTCGCGCGTGCCGCTGATCTTCTGGTGGAAGGTCTTCGGATCGGCGATATGCCAGCTATAAATGCCGAACGCGCGCAGGCGAACGGCGCCGAATTCCTTGTCGCGAATCGTAATCGGCTGCTGCGTGCCCCACTTCTGGTTGATCTGCTGGCGCGTGGAAAAGAAGTAAACGTCGCTCTTAAACGGCGACTGGAACATCTTGTCCCAGTTCATCAGGTTGGTGAGCAACGGCAGCGTCTGCGTGTTCAGCGTGTGCAGGCCGGGAGCAAAGGCGTCCGCCGCCCGTCCTTCATTGACGAACAGCGCCATCTGGGACTCACGCACCGTGAGTTTGGCGCCATTCTGGATTTCCATGTCCTGCATGGGGAAGCGCCAGGCGAGGATGCCATCCTCTGGCTCCGTCCATTGAATGACGTCTATGAATTGCTTCTTGAGGAAGCTCTTGACAGTGTCGCCGAACGACATGTGTGCCCTCCTGCACGGCTCCGGCGCGGGCGGGCCTGGATCGGCCAAACCCTCACCCCGCCGAATGGTTCTCAGATAGTGTAACGGAGTTTGCGCACGGTTGGTTCAGAAAATCGGACAGCGGCCGGAAGGCTCGCCGCACGTCCCGGAGAGCGCCGCCCCCTACCGCCTCGGCTCGCTCGACGGCGGCACAATGCCCTTGATCCGCAAATACGTCACCTGGTTGCCATAGTGCTCGTTATCGTGCGAAATGTTCACAAACAGCGCCGCCGCCTTGGTGCGGTCTCGGCCGAACAGCTTCACCATCTTCATCGCCTCGGCGTCGGTCATGCTGTCGTAAAGGGCATCGCAGTAGGCCATCGATTCCTGCAGCGCCGCGATGATCTCCGCCTTGGCCGTCTTCGTCTTCTCGACCGACGGCGTGTAGGCCTCGCCCTTCGCCGCGCCGCAAATCAGGCGGTTGCCGTCGGCAATGTGCGCCACCAACTGGCCGTAGCTGCGCACCTCGGGCGACGGCTTGAAGCCGTAATCGGCCTCGGGCATCTTCTCGGCGGCCTTCAGATTGTTGTTCTTGATTCCACCCCAAAGCGCCTTGGCGTCGGCGCTGAGCGGATTGTCCTGGGCAAACAGCGCGGGCAGGGCCAGCGCGGCGGCAAACAGCAGTCGTGCGGTCATGTTGGGTCTCCTCAATTGAAAACGTCTCTCAAGCCGGTTGCAGTTCCACTTTTTTGCCGGCCAGGCTCAAATTCTCTTCGACGTACGTCTTGTCCCAAAGGTTGGAAATCACGCCCGATAAATTCGGATTCTGCAGCGCCCACAGGTATGCCTTCATCGGAGGCTTCATTTCGCCCGGAATCACGCGGTTGATCTTGTCGATGCGCCACTGCGGCACCGGCTGCAGCGTTTTATGGTGCGTGGCCACGCTCATCGCCACCTTCATCGCAATGATGCCCATGTCCTTGGCGCGCGCCTCGCGGATGCTGCGCTCCACATAGCCCGCGTTCAGCACGTTGTAGGCGAGCATGGCGCAGTCGTAGTGGCCCAGTTGCGCCGCCCGCGCCAGCACGCCGCCCGAATCGGTGTGCGACGTGAATCCGAGGAACCGCACCTTGCCTGCCTTCTTCAGGCGCTCGAAGGTCTGCAAAATCTCGGAAATCTCCAGTTCTTCAGGCGAATTCGCGCCGTGCGGGCACATCAGAATGTCGAAGTTGTCCGTGCCCACGCGCTTGAGCGACGTTTCGATCGACGTCATGATGTAGTCGCGAAACCGCGCGCTGCCCTCCACCTTGTGCCCGTAGTCGGGCCGCATGGCGTTGGCGATGTAAGTAAGTTCGATCGGATTCGACTGGCCGGGATAGTAAGTGAAGAAGTAACCCGGCTTGAGCACCCCGCGCTCTTCGCGCATCTCCAGGCCGCGCTTGCGGATGGCCTCCTGCTTCTCCCCCGGCAGCCCGTCGAAAATCTCCTTGTACATCGCGTTGCGGACGTTGCTGAACCCGCTCACCTTGGTGGTAAGAAACACCTTGTCGCGTTTGTAGGAGCCGCGGATCAGCCGCCCGTAGGCCTCCTCGGTCTGCCCGCGGTTGTAAGCCGGGGCCATGTCGAGATCGTTGAGGCCCTTCTCAAGCGCCAGATTGAGATGTTCGTAGTTGTCGAGCGTGATCGGATCGCCGCCACTCACCACCTCGCTGATCATCAGACCCGTGCGCCCCAGCCGCCGGTACGACATGCCGGCCTGCTTGTTACGCCACTCGCCGGAAGGGCTTGCCTGCGGCGCCGCGGCGGCCGCCAAACCTGGTACAGCTGTTGTCAAAAACGCGCGACGGGATTGCATTCGATGCACCTCCTCGAATGCAGTCAATGATATCAGGACTACCGCGCCTGGGCGCTCTTGATCATCCCAATCGTGGTCACCACCACCTTGCCGCGCTCGGTGTTCTGGTTCGTATAAGCGAAGCCGCCCTTGGTAAATGTATCGTCGTTCCAGCGGTCGATCACCTTCCCCTGCAGACTCGTCACAATCTGATCGCCGCGCACGTCGATCGTCACCGTGTACTGGTCGTTGCTCGGCAGCCGCATCTCCAGCGGCAAAATCGCCTCCGGCTCCGGCACGCCGTTCACCACCTTCCAGCGAATGAACGAAAGCCGCGCCTTGCCCGTCGCGTTCCGCCTCAACTTCGCCGCATAGTAGTTGCCCGGATCCTGAATGCGCATCGCCCAGCCCAACGCCCGGTGATCCACCGTCCCGACAAATTCCACGCGGTAGTTCGTCAGTTCCATCGACGACTTTTGCAGCGTGAGCGTGCGTCCGGCCATGAAGGCGTCCTCACCCTTGGCATTCACCGTCGTCCACTCCGTCGGCGCCATGTTGAGCGGCTTCACTTCGTCCATCACCGGCCGCGCCGCCGGTTTCGCGGCAACGGCTTGCGCCGACGTCCAGTAGTAGTAGCCGCCGCCGGCCAGCGCCACCACCAGCACAAGGTAGGCGAACCAGGGAATGCGCTCCAGCAGCGTTGCTTCGGGCATCGCCAGCGAGGGCGGCGCAATCTCGATTCCCACATCCGAACTAGGTTTTGCCGGCGTCGTGTCGCCGGCCGGGTAGTCCGGCTGCGCCGTCGGCGACGTCGCCACCCCTACCGACGTCTGCACCCGTGGCCCCAGCGGCACGGTGATCGGCGGCGGCTCAAGCGCAAGGTCCACCACTGGCCGCACCGGAACGGCGTCCACCACCTCGGCCGCCGGAATAGCAGCCTGACCAGCACTGGCCGCGGCGCTTCCGGCCGCGGGAGAATTTCCGCTCGGTGCGGCGTTTGGTGCGGAGTTCGGCGCGGCGTTTGGCGCGGCGTTTGGTGCGAGGCCTGGCGCGGCGTTTGACCCGCCGTTGGGCGGCACCGCCGGCCGTTTCGCCACCGGACGCCCCTTGCGCCGTACGGCCAGCGCCGTCGTCGTCGGGGCCGGGTCCTTCGCAATGCGGTCGCGCGCCTCGCGCAACAGGTTGCTTAAGCTGGCATTGTCGGTTTTCTCAATATGTCCAAGCGCGGGCGACGCCGCCGCCGGATGCGCGGCAGCCGCGGAAAGCGAGGCCACCCCGGCCTCCG
The DNA here is from genome assembly GCA_964449665.1 of uncultured Solibacteraceae bacterium. Taxonomy (GTDB): domain Bacteria; phylum Acidobacteriota; class Terriglobia; order Bryobacterales; family Bryobacteraceae; genus JAFLBB01. The sequence goes on along the minus strand of CAYUZM010000049.1, from coordinate 3,356 downwards.
CCGAGCCGTTCACCAGCGGTGCCGTGGCCGTTTCCAGAACGATCGAGGTTTGCGTCCCGCGCTCGCCATTCGGATCGCGCTGGCCCGTCATATCGCGCTGGCCCGTCAAATCGCGTTGGCCCGCCGAATCGCGCTGCGCCTCGCGCGCCGGCCCCCGCAATGCCGGCGTCTGCATTAGCCCCGGCGGCAGGCCCGCCTGCAGCACCGTTTGGTAGCCCGCCTGCGGCGCCGCTTCCGAACGCTTAATGCGTTCAACCGTTTCCCGCTGAATCCGGGCCTGGTACTCTCGCCGGTGTTCGTCGCTGCAGAACTCCCCCAGACGTCCGGCGTGGTCGCCGTCCGCCAAAGGTGCGTCGCAATACCGGCAGCACTTTAGCGCCATTCACACTTCCCTCTGAGAATACCTGCCTCCTATCTTGTTCTAATCGACGGCGATAGACCAGAACTTCAGTGCGAGCAGTTCTTACACTGAGGGGAATAAGGGGTTCGCTTTACGGCGAATCCCTGAAGTACTTTTCCATTCAGAGGGTAATAGGTGAGGATTGCCGCGCCAAACCGGTCAGGCATCGCCCGCCGGCTTGCTCTCCCGCTTGGCCCCGGAACCCGGCCCTCGCCCTGCATTTTGAAGGGCCGAGCGGAGCAGAAACTCGATCTGGCCGTTCAGGCTGCGCAGATCGTCGTCGGCCCACCGCCGTAAGGCCTCCAACAGGTCGGGATCCATCCGGATTAAAAACGATTTCTTCTCGCTCATCCTGCCCCGCCCCGGCGGCCGGCCTCGCGCACCGCTTTAGTGATAGATCGTCCCCGTGTTCACCACCGGCTGCGTGGCCCGCTCGCCACACAGCACCACCAGTAGATTGCTCACCATCGCGGCCTTACGCTCCTCGTCGAGCGTCACCACGTTGTTCTTGGCCAGCATCTCCAGCGCCATCTCCACCATCCCCACCGCCCCTTCCACGATCTTCTGGCGCGCGGCGATGATCGCCCCCGCCTGCTGCCGCTGCAGCATCGCCGCCGCAATCTCCGGCGCATAAGCAAGGTGACTGATGCGCGCTTCCAAAATGTCCACGCCCGCCACCGAAAGCCGGTCGTGAATCTCGTTCTTCAAGTGTTCGGCCACCGCGGCCGTGTGCCCGCGCAGCGACATCACATGCTCTTCGTGCGAGTCGTAGGGATAGGCCGAGGCCAGGTTGCGCATCGCCGCTTCGCTCTGCACGTGAACATAGTTCTCGTAGTTGTCCACCTGGAACATCGCCTGCGCCGTGTCCACCGCCTTCCCCAACACCACGGCGCCAATCTCTACCGGATTGCCGTCCTGGTCGTTCACCATCGGCTTATTGGTCTCGAAGTTGCGGATGCGCAGCGAAACCGGCTTCTTCGAGTAAAACGGGTTGGTCCAGCGCAGCCCTTCGTCGCGCACCGTGCCGATATAGCGCCCGAACAGTTGCAACACCACGCCCTGGTTCGGTTGCACGACAAACAGCCCGCCCATGGCCACCAGATCGGCCACCAGCACGCCCGCCCAGAGCAGGATCCCCCACGCTCCCGCCCCATGTTTGGCCGCCACGATCGCCGCCACAATTCCGTAACAGGAATACGCGAGCAACCCGAGCAAAATCACCAGCGACCCAATGCCGCTCATTGCAGTTGTCAGCTTTTCTTTCATACTAGCGAAATGATATCACTACAATATCATCAGTCAAACAAAATCGGCGTGCTCTCCTTACCTCGACAAACCCGCCCCACGGCGTTTTGATAAAGGAATGAGCACCGCAGCGGCCCCTGCCACCCTCGGACTGGTTGGAGGACTCGGCGTCCCCGCCACCATGCACTACTACCGCCTCCTCGTGAGCTCTCTCGAATCCGGCGGACACGAAGCCCACATCGTCATCGCCCACGCCAAGATGCAGCGCGCGCTCGACTACCTGCTCGCGGGCGATCTCGATGCGCTTGCCACCTACCTGGCCGGATTCATCCGCAGCATGGCCGCCGCCGGAGCCACCGTCGCCGCCATTCCCGCCGTCACGCCGCATATCTGCGCCGCCCAACTCGCCCAGGTCGCGCCCATCCCTTTCGTGAACATTCTCGATGCCATCGCGTGCGAAGTCCGCCGCCGCGGCCTCAAGCGCATCGCGCTTTTCGGCACGCGCTACACCGTCGAGTCGCGCCTGTTCGGCAGCCTGCCCGAGGCCGATGTCGTCCTTCCCACGCCGCACGAAATCGACGCGATCCACACCACCTACCTGCAAATCGCCAACGGCCAGGGCGACCCCAACGAACACCGCGCCGCGCTCAATACCATCGCCGAAGCACTCTGCCGCCGCGAGTCGCTCGACGCCATCCTCCTCGCCGGAACCGACCTCTCGCTCGTCTTCAACGACACCAACACCGGCTTCCCTCACCTCGATTGCGCCGGCACGCACTTGGCGGCCATCGAGCGCGCCTTGTATCCTGGAACTCAGTGCCCGTAACCAGCCTCTATGAACAAGTGGGCGGAGATGCCATTCTCCGGCCGGCGGTTTCGCTCTTTTACCGCAAGGTGTTTCAAGACGCCGCGCTGCTGCCCTTCTTCGAAGGCGTGGACCGCGAGCGTCTGGAATCGCACCAACTTGCCTTCATCACACAGGCGCTCGGCGGCCCCGACGGCTACGACGGGCCCACGCTGCGCGACGTGCACGCGCCCCACGCCATCGAACAGCGCCATTTCGATATCCTCACGCTGCACATGGAAATCGCATTCCTCGAAATGGGCCTGGCGCCGGAACTGGTGAATCAGGCACTGGCAACCATCCGCGGTCTTGCCGGCGACGTCGTCAACACGAAGTAAGACCGCTCATCTCAAACTTTAGAAGAAGGAACTATGTCCGTACCAACCGAAGAGTTTTACCGCATCGGCAAGCTGCCGCCTTACGTGTTCGCGCAAGTGAACGAAATGAAGGCACGCCTCCGCGCAGCACAATACGATGTGGTCGACTTCGGCATGGGAAACCCGGACGGGGCCACGCCGCGGATCATCGTCTCCAAGATGGCCGAAGCCGCGCGCGACCGCCGCAACCACCGCTATTCGATGTCTAAAGGCATTCCGAATCTGCGCCTGGAAATTTGCAAACGCTACGAGCGTAACTACGGCGTGAAGCTCGATCCTGAAAAGGAAGCCATCGCCACCATTGGCGCGAAGGACGCTCTCGCGCACCTGCTCTTTGCCGTTGTCGGACCGGGCCACGCCGTCGTGTCGCCGAACCCCGCCTACCCCAGTCACCAGTGGCGCGGGATCATTGACTAAATCCATGCCTGCAGCTTGCCCATGACCCCGCCCCGCGAGTCCCCGGACACGTTGCAAGCCCGGGACACAGACC
>CAYUZM010000048.1:0-14628 GCA_964449665.1 uncultured Solibacteraceae bacterium | reverse complement strand
GGCTTGGCGAAAGGAGTCGTGGCCGCCGCAATGAGAATGTTGTGCGCAGTTGTGATGGCGATGGCTCTTGCGGCGCAGAGCGAGCAGCCGGAGGCTCCGCCGAAGCTCAAGCGCGGGATTCCCAAGCAGGGCAAGAGCGAGAAGAGCGCCACGGCGACGCCCGAGATGAAGCCTTCCACGGGACCGGAGCCAGTGGCGGAGGCTGCGCCTGAGGCGGCGGCTGAACCGGCAGACGGCGCGGCGAAGCCGGCGGACGGAGGCGCGCCCAAGCCCGAGCCTGTATACAATGAGATCGTCACGGACGCCGATGGAAAGGTAGTCGAGGTTCGTTCGGGCGGGTCTGGGCCGAAGGTGGATCCGGTGATCGAGAAGGCGCGCGAGGTTGCTTTCAACTGGATCGATTCGCTCCCGAATTTTTTGTGCCAGCAGATCACGTATCGTTCCCAGAGCGACACGAAGCCGGCCGATTTCAAGATGAAGGACCGCGTGACGGCGGAACTGGCGCACGAGGGGGCGAAGGACGAGTTCCGCAACGTGGAGATCAACGGGAAGAAGCTGAAAAAGGGATCGCCGGAGGAGACGGGCACGTGGTCGGTCGGCGAGTTTGGGGCGATGGCGGCAGATGTTTTGAATCCCGCCTCGCAGACGAAGTTTGAGAAGCGCGGTTCCGAGACGATCGGTTCGCGCATGGCCAAGTGGTACGACTACACGATCGAGCAGCCGAATTCGCACTGGCGGGTAACGTTTGAGGGGAAGACGATCTATCCGGCCTACAAGGGATCGATCTGGATTGACGAAGAGACGCATCGCGTGACGCGGCTGGAGATTATCGCGCGGCAGATTCCGGAAGACTACCCGATGGACAAGGTGGAAATGATGGTCGAGAGCGGTAAGGTCAAGATCGGGACGACGGAGTACCTGATGCCGGTAAAGAGCGGGAGCCTGGCGTGCAAGCGCGGCACGTTGACGTGCGTGAATAACCAGACCGAGTACCGGAACTACAAGAAGTTTTCGAGCGAATCGCAAATTATGACGACGGAATCGACCGTGACGTTTGAGGGGACGGAAGAGGCGAAGCCGGTGGGCGAGCCTAACGACGCGAAGGCGGGGGCAAAGAAGGGGAAGAAGTAGGGTTAGCGGGCTGGGCGCTTCTTTGCTTTGGGTTTGCGCTTTGCCTGCGCGCGTTGGCCGGCTTCGACGCCGAGGCGTGCCCATTCGAGCGCGGCGTCCTGGTTGTCGAAGAACTCCGGTGGTGCGAGGTGATAGGACATGCCGCCGCCTTTTTCGGGGAAGGGCTGGAAGGCTGCCAGGCCGCGGGCGGTGAACTTCGGTTTCGTTTCGGCATCCACCTTCAGGTAGAGCGTGTTGTTGGCGACCAGGGCGAACACGACATCGTTGATGTAGAGGCAGTGGCCGCCCATCATTGAGCGCGAGGTGAGTGTGCCCAACGGGGCCAGTTGTTCGGCGAGAAAGTCGAGGTACTCTTTACTCGCCGCCATCGGCGTCTGCCTTCCCGGCGTTGCTTTTCTTGAGCGCGAGCGCGGTGGCCGCCTCGGCTGCCTCCGCGGCTTCGGCCGCTTCTTCGGCGGCTTCGATGTCCTCGGGGAAGACGGCGTAACCGGTGGGGGGTGGGAACAGGTCTTCGATCAGTTCGAGGCGCTTGCGCAGGTAGCGGCTGGGTAGCTGGCGAGGTCCGGTTTCGACGTCGATGTCGCAGCAGATGCCGTGCAGGTAGAGGGTGAGCGTGTCGATGAAGGATTCGCGCGCGTATTCGAGGAAGCCCTTCGTTTCGCGCTTCATATTCGTCTGGCGGCGGCGGAGGGCCTGTTTGAGCGTCCAGCTTTGATCGTCCACTTCGCCGTTGACGTGGTTGATCAACTCTTCGCGGAGCATGCCGTTGTAGTCGCGAAGGCGCTCGGCGTCGACGTGATCGACGGCGATGCGGGCGAGCTCGTGATAGAGGTGATAGTGGTAGTCGGCGACCTCGACATCTTCCACGCCGAACAGAAGCAGTGCGCTGCCGTTGAGGCGAAGGCTGGCCCACGGGATCGACTTGCCATCGGCGGGGCGGTCGAAGAGAATTTGCACGCCTTCGGGTTCGGCGTGGCCGTTCTGCTTGGCGGCCTGGTCGGCTTTCCGTTCGCGGGTGCGCGGTTTGGCTTCGCCGTTATTGCCGTTCTTCGGTGCCGCATCCGGTTTGGAGCGGTTGGCGCCGGTTTCGAGATAGGGCACCAGAAGCAAGCTGACCTTGGGCAAGAGCTTGGCGAACGATTCCGGCAGCGCGGAAACGGGGTCGTTCAGATACTCCTTCAGATCTTCGTCCGTGAAGGAAGATCCGGCGAGGAAGTAGGAAAACTGGGAGTTCAGTGGGATCAGGTCTTGCTTGATCGGCACGAGGAACTCATCCGGCGTGATCCCGACGAGGCCATTCTGTGGGGGCATTACGTCGCCTCCATTCTAGCATCGCGGCTTCGCGCGACGTTTCCAACGCGCTTGCTATTCTAGCGACGGGTGCCCGGAGGGGATATCGACGTTCTGAGTTCGGCCGGCGAGGCCTCGGGCGATCTGTACGCCGCGACGCTGGTGAGCCACTTGCGGGAACTCATTCCCGGGGCGCGCTTTTTCGGCTGTGCGGGGCCGCGCATGCAGGCGGCGGGCGTGGAGCCGGTGATCGACGCGGCCAAGCTGGGCGTGGTGGGGCTGGTGGAGGTGGTGCGCCACATTCCAGCCATTTATGCGGAGTATCGGAAGCTGATCCGGGAGGCGGCGCGGAGGCGGCCGGCGCTGGCAATCGTAACGGATTCGCCTGATTTTCACCTGCGATTGGCGGGCCAGCTCAAGCGGCGCGGCATTCCGGTGATCTATTTGGTGGCTCCGCAAGTGTGGGCTTGGCGCAAGGGCCGCGTGAACACGATGCGGCGGAATATCGATGACCTGTACTGCATCTTTCCATTTGAGGAGCAGTTTTTCCGGAATCACGGGGTGCCTGTGCGCTACATCGGCCATCCGTTGAAGCAAATTGTGAAGGCGTCGCATACGCGCGAGGAGTTCTTCGCCCGCCATTCCTTGCCTGTGGACCGGCCACTGGTGACCATGTTGCCGGGCAGCCGCCGCGGGGAGATCGGGAGGCATTTGCCCGTTCTGGCGGAGGCGCTGCCGCTGATTCAGGAGCGGGCGCCGTGCTCCTATTTGCTGGCTGCGCCGCCGGAGGGCGTCTCGCGTTTCGGGCAAGCCTTTTTTACGCAACCCTTTCGCGCGGCGTCCATCCAACAAAACAGAACGAACACTGCTGGACCAGGCGCAGACACGGTCCCCCTTGTAGTGGAAGGCGAAACATGGGATGCCATTGCGCATGCCGATGTGGTGCTGGCCGCGAGCGGCACGGTGACCATGGAGGCGGCGCTATTGGGAACGCCGATGGTGACCTACTATCGAGTCACTGGGATGAGCTGGTGGATGGGCCGGTTCCTGGTGGACGTTCCCTTTTTTACGATGGTGAATTTGATCGCCCAAGAGCGCGCCGTGCCGGAACTGATTCAAAATGAAATGACAGCGGAGAATCTGGCGCGAGAAGCACTACGATTGTTGGAGAACCCGGCCGAGGCGCGAAGCATGCGGGAACGGCTGGCGCGGATATCGGCCAGTCTCGACACGGGTGAGGACCCGCTGGCGCTTGCGGCGCAACTGGTGGCGCGGCGACTGGCGGCGAACAGCGGAGACTGAGGAATAAGGGAATGCACGTGAGAGCGTATCGAGGAATCAGCCGGCGCCGGTGGGCGCTTGCGGCCGTGCTGGCGGCCATCTGTACGAGCGGCGCGCCGGCGCAGGACCGGCGGCCGCGCATCGACGTGCAACACTACCGCGTCGAGGCCGACATCAACCCGCGCACGCAATCTCTGTCGGCCACTGTCGCCGTCAACTTTCTGCCTCTGGACGACCGCATGTCGACTGCAGTCTTCGAGCTTCACAACGCGCTCAACGTTACGCGAGTGATCGATTCCACTGGGCGCGAGCTGCAGCAGAACCGTAATTCGTCGGACTTCACGGTGCGCGTCTCCTTCGCCGAACCGCTCACCAAGGGCAAAGCTGAAACGATCACCTTTACCTACGATGGCCGGCTGACGGGGCAGGAAGAGTCGCCCATTTACGGTATTCGCTTCGCGTCGATTCAGAACGACCATGCGTATCTGCTGTACCCGGCGCGCTGGATTCCCACGAACGACTACACGGCCGATGCATTTGCCGCATTGCTGCGCGTGTCGGTGCCCGAAGGGTTCAAGGTGGTTGCCTCGGGATTGGACACGAAAGAGACGGCGGCGGGGCGGACGATTTATCAATACGACTTCACGCGTCCGTCGTTTCCAGCGAGCATAGCCGTGGTGACGGCCGATCCGGTGGTGGTGAATGCCGGGGGCGCGGCGCAACGCGTATACTTCCGGGGTGAATCGGCCGCCATGGCACGGGTTTACGGAGAAGAGGCGGGCAAGCAAATGGCGGAACTCACGGCGCTGTTTGGGTTGCCGCCGAGCGCGTCCCTCACGCTGGTGGAGACCGACTCCAACACTCCGAACGGCTACGCGGCGCCGGGGTTGATTTTCCTTTCGACGAAGGCGATTGGGAAGGATGTAAATGCCCGGCTGATTGCCAACCAGGCATCGCGCCAGTGGTGGGGCAACATGGTTTACCCGGCCACGCGCAATCACATCTGGATCATGCATTCGATGGCGCGCTATGCCGAGTTGCTAGAGATTGAGCAGGCATCGGGGCCGGAATCGGTGCAGGCCGAGATGAAAGACGTTTATGTCGAAGCGCTCACGGTGAACGACATCCCGATTTCGCAGTCGTCCCGTTTGGAAGACTATTCGCCGGAGTACTGGGCGGTGACGTCAGCCAAAGGCACAGCGGTGCTTTCCATGCTGCGGTTCGCCATCGGCGATGAAGCCTTCAAGAAGTTGATCAAGGAATTTCCCGCGGGTTACGCGTGGAAAGCCGTGAATACGGCCGATTTGCAGAAGGCCGCCGAGCAGCTTGGACAGCGCGATCTGAAAGGCTTCTTCATTCAGTGGATCGAATCGAACGGCGCGCCGGAGTTCAAGCTCGACTATACGGTGTTCCGCACGTCGAAGGGTTTCCGGATCATGGGCAAGGTGGCGCAGGATCTGGATACGTTCCGTATGCCAGTGGAACTGATGATCGAGACCGAGGGCAATCCGGAGTACAAGACGGTTGAGGTGGTTGGCCAGCAAAGCGAATTCGTGGTGGAGACGTTTGGGCGTCCGAAAAAGGTGACGGCCGATCCGAAGGCGCGGGTGCTGCGCTATTCGGACCCGATGCGCGTGGCGGTGGCCATTCGCCGGGGTGAGATGTTCGCCGAGATCAGCGAGTTCGGCGATGCGTTGAAGGAGTACCAGAAGGCTCTGGACACGAATAAGAACTCGTCGCTGGCGCATTACCGCGTGGCCGAGTTGTTCTTCTTGCAGCGGAACTATCAATCGGCAGCGAACGAGTTCCGTTCGGCGCTCGACGGCGATCTGGATCCGAAGTGGATTGAGGTGTGGGGCCACATCAATCTGGGGCAGATTTTCGACATCACGGGACAGCGCGAGCGGGCGGTGAATGAATACAATCTCGCCATTCGCACCAAGGACAACACGCAAGGCGCGCAGGAAGTGGCGGCGAAGTATTTGAAGACGCCATACGAGCGGCCGGCGGCGACGTTCTGAGGAATCGCATGACCGCGGAGGAGCGGCGTCCGATACCATAATCGTGATGCTCCGGCGCGAGTTGAAAGTTCTTTCTGCCTTCCTGTGCGTGTTGGCCGCGTTGTGCGCCTGGGCGGCGGATTTTCGTCCACCGGCCGGCGAGCGGCATGCCGTCCGCAGGCCGGGCGCGGAGAGTGTGCTGCCGGGCGGGCGGGTGATTACGCCGCTGGGGCAACAGTTTCCGACGGGTCCGGGGCCGTTTGGTCTGGCGATGAACGCTTCCGGGGACACGCTGGTTACGGCCGACGGCGGGCCCAACCGGTACTCGATCACGGTGTTGCAGCGCGAAGGAAGCGGTTGGCGCACGAACACGCTCAAGGCCGAGCCGAAAGGGGAGGCCGGCGGCGAGGATGATGACGACGGCGATTGGCGGAGCGTGTTTCAGGGGCTGGCCTTTGCGAACGACCGCGAACTCTATGCCAGCGAGGGCAACTCCGGGCGGGTACGGTTGATCGATGCGCGTTCGGGTTCGTTGAAACAGGTTTATGAACTGAACGCAGCCGGGTTCCAGAACTCCTACACGGGTGATCTTGTGCTCGATGGCCGGCGCGGGCTGCTCTATGTGCTGGACCAGGCGAACTTCCGCCTGGTGGTGATTGACACAAAGAAGAAGCGCATTGCGGCGAGCCTGCAGACGGGCCGGCTGCCGTTTGCGATTGCGCTTTCGCCCGACGCGCGGCGCGTGTATGTCACGCACGTGGGCATGTTCGAGTACAAGGTCATTCCGGGCGCCGATCCGAAGCGGGCCAAGGAAACGGGACTGCCGTTTCCGGCGTTTGGTTTCCCTTCGCAGGAAGCCCGCGACGGCGCGCGGCGGCGGACGGAAGCGGGGATGGTCGCAGTGCCGGGACTGGGCGATCCGAACGCGCGGGAGTCGAATTCGCTGGTGATCGTCGATGTGGAGAATGCGGCGGCGCCGAAGATCCTGAGCGTGGTGCGCACGGGCAAGCCCTTCGGCGGCGCGATCATGGGCGGGGCGAGCCCCTCCGGCGTAGTCGCCACGCAAGACCGCATATTTGTTTCAAACGCGAACCAGGATTCTGTTTCAGTGATCAACGCGCGCACGATGCAGCACGAGCATGACATCGAACTGCGCGTTCCGGGGCTGGAATCTTTGCGCGGCATGCTTCCGATTGGGCTGCACCATGACCCGACAAACAACTGGGTGCTGGCCGCAGAGGCGGGTATCAACGCGATAGCCGTGCTGGATGCGCGCTCGCTGACGGTGCTCGGCCACATTCCGGCGGCGTGGTTCCCCACTCGCGTCGCGGCGCGCGACGGGCGTTTGTTCGTTGCCAGCGCCAAGGGGCATGGAACGGGCCCCAATGCTTCGCGCCAAGGGCCGGTCACGGGGAGCTTTCAAGGGGAACTGCGGCGGGGCGCGCTTTCCATCGCGCCGCTGCCCGGGCCGGACGAACTACCCGCGCTCACGCGCCGTGTGTGGGCGAACAACGGATTCCTTCCTTCGAAGGAGAACCTCGCGCCGCTTCCGGCCGAGCTTGATCACGTGGTGATCATCGTGAAAGAGAACCGCACGTTCGATGAGGTGCTGGGTGATGTAGAGACGTCGTCCAACGGCGCGGTGGAATCGCTGCCGCCGTTGGCGCGTTTCGGCAAGCGCGGAGTGATTGTGCAGCAGAAGACGGAGTTGCGCCAGCGCCTGGGGCTGCGGTTTGTGAACATCACGCCCAACCACCACGCGCTCGCGCAGCGCTTTTCGTTTTCCGACAACTTCTATGCCGACTCCGAGGTCTCTGTCGACGGTCATCATTGGATTGTCGGTTCCTACCCGAACGCGTGGACGGAGTCGACGCTGATGGCCGCCTATGGGGGACAGAAGGATTTCCGGCTGCCCCCCGCGGACAACCCTGGCTCCGCGCCGGGCCGGTTGAGCTTTCCGCAATCGGCTTCGTCGGTACACCCGGAAGAGCAGCTCGAAGCGGGCGCGCTGTGGCACCATCTGGAGCGCCACAACATTCCGTTCCGTAACTATGGCGAAGGATTCGAACTGGCCGGCGTGGACGAAGGCAAAGGGCTCAAGCCGACCGGGGCGCGCTTCCTCACGAATATGCCCATGCCCGGGCAGCTCTACCGCAATTCTTCGCTCGATTATCCCGGGTACAACATGAACATCCCGGACCAGTTTCGCGCGAGCCAGTTCATCAATGAAGTTGACCGTGAATATATTCGAGGCGGTAAGCCGCTGCCGCGCCTGATCTTTATTCACCTTCCGAACGATCACATGACGCGCCCGCGGCCGGAGGACGGCTATCCGTTCCAGGCCTCGTATGTCGCCGACAACGATCACGCGCTGGGGCGGATTGTGCAGTTTCTTTCGCAGACGCCGTACTGGAAGCGCATGGCAATTCTGATCACCGAGGACGATGCGCAGGGCGGGGTGGATCATATCGACTCGCACCGCACGCTTTTCCTTGCCGCGAGTCCGTGGGCGAAGAAGAACTACTGCTCGCACGCCAACGCGAGTTTCCCGGCGCTGCTGAAGTTGGCGTTCCGGATTCTGCGCGTGCCGCCGCTGAATTTGTACGATGCTTCCGCGGCCGACCTCGGGCACATCTTCACCGATGTGGCCGACGACTCACCCTACGGCCTTGAACCGTCGACGCTGGAAGTGTTCGATCCGGCGAAGGCGCGCGAGCCGCTCGATCCGCAGCCGTCACCGCGGATGGACGATCCGCGGGTGTTGCGGCAGCAGCATCGGAATCAGTAGGCGTGAAGTCACCGATCAGTACCAACATGAGGTAACCTCACTCCTGTGCTGGCTGACAAACTCACAGAGATTCGCAACACTCTCCAGACCGGCAGTCTTCCCAACGAGGCGTCGGTCAGCCAAGGGGTTGTGCTGCCCATACTGAACGCGTTGGGCTGGAACGTGTTCGATACTCAAAAGGTTTGTCCCGAGTATTCCGTCGGAGGAAGACGGGTCGACTTTGCGCTGTGCGTCCATCCTCGAAGCCCTGCGGTCTTTTTAGAAGTCAAACTTGACGGTAGGGAAGATGGCGGCGACAGGCAGCTATTTGAATAAGCGTTCCACAATGGCGTCCCCTTGGCGGTGCTGACCAACGGTCGCGAGTGGCATTTTTACCTTCCATCTGGTCAAGGAGAATATCAAGAGCGCGGCGTCTACAAACTAGACCTTGTTGAACGTGACCCGAGGGATGGAGCCAGTCGATTCCAACGCTATCTGGAATTCGATCGCGTGCGAAACGGAACCGCTCGTGAGGCGTTGGAGGAAGACTATCGGGATATTCGACGGCTTGCCGAGATCCGCCGTAGCCTGCCCGATGCTTGGAATCGGCTGGTAACGGACGAGGATGAGCTGCTGGTCGAACTTGTCGCCGATAAGGCAGCGGACCTCTGCGGGTATAAGCCTGACCCTGATCTTGTCGTGGCGTTCCTCAAAGGAATGTTGCGCCACGCGCCTACGGCGGTTGCTGTCGATTCGGGCGGGCCGCCAGCAACTAACGCGACCGCACCATTGCAGCCGATTGCGAATGCCGCGAACCAACGGCTGGGCTTCGTTGGAAGAAATGGCTTTGTGGCGTGCAATTCAGCAAAATCGGTCATGGTTGGGGTCTTGCAGTATCTGGAAGACTCTGGTCCAGGGTTCTTGGAGCGATTTGCAGCCCTCCCTCGACACGGCCGCATACGCAGGTACGTCTCCAGGAATCGCAGTGAACTTTATCCCGGCCGGCCTGACCTTGTGGCCGAGTGTTCCGTTGAGGTTAAGCCTGGCTGGTGGTTGGGTACGAACTATAGCCGCGGCCACATTGGAAAAATCATTCAGCTTGCTTGTTCGGTCGCAGGAGTTCCCGTGGCGGCGCTAAGTGTCAATGTCGGAGATTAGCGGACCGAATATCACCGCGTCAAAATCCGAGCAACGGCGCGATCCGCGCGAGAACCTCGTCCCACGTTGCTGCCGACAACCTGCCGATATGTTCCGCACGGCGTGCCTTCCAATCGACATTCTTGATTTGGTCCGCAAGGATTACCCCAGCCACGCCGCACGATTCTTCCACGATCACTTCAAACGGATATCCCTTCACGTGAGTCGTGATCGGGCAAACCAACGCCAACCCCGCGCGCTGGTTGTACGATCTTGGGCTCAAAATGAGTGCCGGTCTCCGGTCGGCCTGCTCATGTCCCGCTTGCGGATCGAACGTCAGCCAGACTAAACCGCCACGCTCCGGAATAAAGACGGCCATCTACCAGACTTCCTTACCTTCAGGAGGGCCCCAGTCTGTCTCTCGATGACAGTTGCCGGGCGTGATCCTCTTCACCAGCTCATCCAATGAATACTTCGGCTTCGTGCTACGAAGGAGGATAGTGCCGTCGCCTGATACATCGAGGGACAAGCAGTCGCCTTCCTCCAACCCCGCTTCCTGCAATATCGTTCGGGGAATCCGTACCGCGAGGCTATTTCCCCATTTTGCGAGCTGGACCTCATTTGGCATATGTCTCTACTTTGACTATACGACTTCTCGCTGCACGGCCGTTGGGGCCGTGCAGTTAGCGCTCCACCACGCCGAACATCTCTCCGCCGTGGTTGCCGCCCCACCAGAAACCGGCGTAGTGCCCTTTGCCGTCGTTGCCCTTGTAGAAAAGGATACGCACGGTGAATGTTCCGAGCCCTGGCAGGGTGGCGTCGGTAAGCTGCATCACGGCGGTGTCGCCGGCCCATTCCATACGCACGGGAACGGGCAGCGTCACGGCGCCGTCTTTGCGCGGGATTTCGGCGTTGATGGTCCAGATGCCGCCGGCGAGTTTGGTGACGCTGGAGATCTTGTAGGAGTCGCTACGGACTTCGTCGCGGCCGGTGACGGAGAACTTCCCGGTAAGCTTCGCACCGGTCATCATCTGCTTGAATTCGTTCTCGCGCCGCGCCTGGACGTCCTCCCTCTTTGCGCAACCGAATCCCAGCAAGGCCACCGCAATCCCAATCCACGCATATCGCCGCATGGGTACAGCATACGGCCTGAGCGGCGCATCCTGTTTGCTAAAATTGAGGCTTGCGCGCCATCGTCCACTGTTTTCTCTGCGTTGGCCTGCTCCTTGGGTGGGTGGCGGCCGGCGCTGCTGCCGCCAAGAAGCCTCGTGCGGCGGTCAAGAAGTCCGCCACCAAATCCACCGCGAAGGCGCCTGCGAAATCGGCCAAGAAGGCCAGCGCGGGAAAGGCCGGGGTGAAATCGGCCAAGTCCACCAAGCGGCCCGCTCGCCGGCGTTCGACGACGGCCCGGCGCCGCGTTCACCGTCCCGCGGGACAGGCGCGGCCCGCTCCTGAGCGGTTTGCCGAGATTCAGCGGGCCCTGAAACAGCGCGGCTATTACACAGGCGAGGCCGACGGCAAGTGGGACGACGAATCTACGGCCGCGCTGAAACGCTTCCAGGCCGACCAGAATTTACGGCAGGACGGTAAGATCTGTTCGCTGAGTCTGATTGCGCTTGGTCTCGGGCCCAAGCGTGGAGGCGCCGCGGCCCCAACGCTCCCGCCGGGCATGCCCACGAACACGCCGGCGCCCAATGTTGAACTTCCCATCCCTGTTCCCAGCGAAAAGGCCCCTAAATGATCATCGGTGTTCCCACGGAAGTGAAGGACCACGAGTCCCGCGTTGGTTTGGTGCCGAGCGGTGTTACGGCGCTGGTGGAGGCCGGGCACACCGTGCTTGTGCAGGCAGGCGCGGGCGAAGGTAGTTCGATACCGGATACGGTGTATCGCAAGTCCGGCGCATCGATCGCCCCGGACGCGGCGAGCGTGTGGAAGACCGCCGATATGGTGGTGAAGGTGAAGGAGCCGCAGGCTTCCGAATACCCGTTTTTGCGTCCCGGGCTGACGCTCTTCACTTATCTGCACCTGGCGCCGCTGCCGGAGCTGACGGCGAAGTTGGTGGAGGCTAGGGTAAATTCGGTGGCCTATGAGACCATTCGCGAGCGTGATGGTTCGCTGCCGCTACTTATCCCGATGAGCGAAGTGGCGGGCCGGATGTCGGTGCAGGTGGGCGCGCAGTATCTGGAGAAGCCTAACGGCGGGCGCGGCATCCTGCTCGGCGGCGTGCCCGGTGTGGCCCCTGCGAACGTGGTGATTCTCGGCGGAGGCATCGTTGGCCTGAACGCGGCGAAGGTGGCCTTCGGTATGGGCGCGCACGTGACGATCATCGACCGCAGTCTGAACCGCCTGCGCGAGCTCGACGACATTTTCAATTCGAACGTGGTGACGCTCGCTTCGAACACGTGGACGATTCACGAGGCGGTGAAACATGCCGACCTTGTGATTGGCGGCGTGCTGATTCCCGGAGCTTCGGCGCCGCGGCTGGTGCGCAAAGACTGGCTACGCGAGATGCGCGCGGGCTCGGTGCTTGTGGACGTGGCCATCGATCAAGGCGGATGCTTCGAAACGTCGCGTGCGACGACACACACCGACCCGGTCTACTTTGTCGACGACGTGCTGCACTACTGTGTTTCAAATATGCCCGCCGCGGTGCCGCACACGTCCACGCTCGCGTTGACGAACGCCACGTTCCCGTATGTGCTGTCGCTTGCCAAGAAGGGTCTGGTGCGCGCCTGCCAGGACAGTCCGGCAATTTACGAGGGCGTGAACACGTTTCAGGGTCACATCACCTATGGCGCCGTTGCGGAGAGCCAAGGCCTGGAACACAGCGAACTGAAGACGCTGCTCTAAAGTGTTCGCAGGAAAGCGATGAGTGACAGGCGGTCGCTCGCGCTGAGTTTGAGGCCGAACTCGTGCCCCTTCACGCGCGGCAGCCGCGCCGGATCGAGCCACTCTTCGAGAGAGGCCACCTTGCCTTCGTGCCCGAGCGCGCCGCGATACCACAGCCCTTTCAACGACGGCACTTTGTAGTAGCCCGTCGCTTTGCGGGTTTGCAACGCATAGTGCGGGTCGGTGCCGGCGCGGCGGTCCATCACGTCGAACCGAGCGCGGTCTTCGCGTGAAGGCTCGAACCCATCCACGGCGACAAGTTTGTTGTTCATGTAGAGCGGAGCCGTGTGGCAGGCACCGCAGCGCGCGCGTTCGAAAACTTTGGCGCCGGCGCGCGATTGCGCGCTGGGGTGGTGGGGATTCGGTGGCGGCTGGAGCGAGTAGACGTATTGCGCCAATGCGAAGAGCTGCGCGTCGCTGTAGCGCGAGCCGGGCTTGCCGGTGGGCGGCGTTCCGGCGTAGCTTGCGAGCGAGACGGTGTCCTGCACGAGGCTGACGTAGCGCATCAGGTCGCCGATGCCGTTGTGGCGCACGATGCCGGTGTGGTCGAGGAAACGGCGCTCGCGCACGCCGATGAGGTCGGGAATCTGGGGCGGCAGAACGAGGCTCGTGTGGCTGCGCGCGGTGACGCCGGCCGGAATGGCCTCGCCGGAGGCGATGAACGCTTCGAGCGTCCAGGACTGCACGCCGAGATTGGGGTCGTCGGGAACCCAGGGGGCTTCAAACTGCCGTGCAAAACCTCGCAGGCGCTTCAGGATTTCGCCGGGCCCAGCGATAGAGGCCATGCGTTGCATGAGGCGCGCGCCCTGGCGGTCGTTTGGATTGTTGCCCTGCGCGCCCGGCACGACGGCGCCGCCGGGCAGCACGCGGGTGTGACAGGTATTGCAGCCCATCGAGCCGAGTTCGACCTTCCCTTTTTGCCGCACGATCCAACGGGCGAAGGGGATCGTGCCGTCCTTTGCCACGGGCATTCCGGTTGCTTCGAAGAAGGCCGGTTCGCGGACATCGCCGGCGCCGAAGAAAACGGGGCCGAACGAGAGCGGATTCTGGAAGACGAGTTCGCCCGCGCGGATCCAATCGGCCTCGGTGGTAAGCTTGTCGGCGTCGAAGACGATTTGAGGATCCTGCTCGGCGAGCCACTTTTGATAGCCGCGGGGTTCGCGGGTGGGATGGTAGACGGGGTAGGTGCGGTAGATTTTCCGCTCCGGCATTGCGTAGTAGGCGGCTTCGCTGACGTGGGCGGTGGCGGTATTTACGTTTGCCAGCGGGACTTCCAATCGGGCGACGGCAGCGGCATCCCATGTGCGCGGAATTTCGGCGGCGAGTGCTCCCGAGGCCAATATCAGCAGTAGCGGGACAAGCATGGTTCCTCTTCATGATCGCGCAGCGCGGTACGATAGTTCCATGGCAGCCGGCACGGCTACATTGACGGTTGAACAGTTTTTGGCGTTGCCCGAAGAGCAGCAGTTCCGGTGTGAACTGCTGGGCGGTGAGGTGGTGGAAATGGGCAACGCGAAGGCGATTCACGAGATTATGAAAGGGCTTTTCGTTCAAGCCCTCGCAGTCTACGCAGCGAATCACCCTCGCTATTTTCTGCTCTCTGAATCGATGTTTCGCGTAACGAACCACGACGCGTGCGTGCCCGATGTCTCACTCGTGGAAAGCGAGTGGCTCGCCACGGTCAATCGCGACCTCCGGTTCCCCGGCGCCCCGATTCTCGCCGTCGAAGTTGTATCTTCTGAGTCTGCCACGCGCGTCGCGCAGAAGATCGAAATTTATCTCAACGGCGGCGCGAAAGCGGTGTGGGTCGTATACCCGGAGCGGCAACTCCTCGACGTCCACTATCCGGGTGGCCGCAGCCGCAGACTACACGCCGAGGATACGCTTGCCGAGCCCGAACTGCTTGAAGGCTTCGCGCTTCCTCTGAAGAACCTTTTCAACATTTAGCGGAACGGCCGGTCGAACCGCTGCACCCAGTCGTCGTCCATGGCGGCCATGTGTGCGGCGATCTTGCCGTCCATCTCGGTCATCAATGGCCGGTGGGCGCGCTCTTCGGCGAGGTTGTGCAACTCGAACGGGTCCTTCTCCAGGTCGTACAGCACCCACGGTTTGCCCTCATGCCGCGCATACTTC
>CAYUZM010000047.1:0-14632 GCA_964449665.1 uncultured Solibacteraceae bacterium | reverse complement strand
CTGATGGCTTTGGATTGCTTGCGGAACTCCCAACTGCTAGCCACGGAAGCTGGACGCAAAGGGGAACACGTCTTGATCTTCCGCTCTGGAACGGGATCGCCCTTGAAACATAGAACAGTCAAGCGCGAATTCCGGAGGCTTCTGCAGGGGGCTGGTAAACGGCCGATCCGGCTTAACGATCTGCGCCATACCGCGGCCACCTTGGCTGTAGCCGCCGGCGTCTCGGTGAAAGTCATTTCTGATCAACTGGGGCACGCAAGCATTTCGTTCACGCTGGAACGCTATTCCCACGTACTTCCGAGCATTCAGGACGAAGCCGCGGCCAAAGTAGAGCGCATGCTGATGGGATCCCATGTAGGGATCACTTCGGATGGCACATCATCGTTGCAGGCCCCGACCCATTAGCCTGCGGGAATATCGATCCCCAAGCGCGCCGTCAAACAGGCAGCTCCGCCTGCGCCGCCGACATCAAAGAAGGGCACGGTGATCGCCCTCCTGGAGCGACCCAACGGCGTAACGCTCACCGAAGTGACGAGCACGACCGGCTGCCAGGCACACAGCATCCGAGGATTCATCAGCGGCACACTCCGCAAAAAACTCGGCCTGACCATCACGGGCACGAAGAACCCTGCCGGGGAGCACACGTACCGCATCACCAGCTAACAACGCCTCCACCACATTTTGAGAGGCCGCCCTGCTCGCGAAACTCCCGACCTCCTGGGTAGGCCGAAGCTGGACTACCACCCTTTTTTCGTATGTCATTGGCCCAGAACATTTTGGGCGGGAAATGGTGTCGTCTGTAGGTGAAGCGATATACTGGCTTTCTAAGCACGACTTCGCTCCTTCGTGTTGAAAACTCATGGCCATTCGCGCTCCTCGGGATTCGGAATGGGCGACGCGCAAGAAGCTCATTGATAAACGCCTGCGTGGTGCGGGCTGGCGGATCACGCCCTTTGATCCCACGAAGACACCAGAGTCCTGGGATCGTTGTGCCGTAGAGGAGTACCAGACTGGGAATGGTCCGGCTGATTACGCGCTCATCCTGGGTGATCGCGTCGTTGGAGTCGTGGAAGCAAAGAAGCTCACCTTGGGTCCGCAGAATGTTCTGGTGCAGGCGGAACGATACGCGGGTGGTCTCGTCCAGGATGGTTTCGGTTGGGGATCGTTTGGTGTCCCGTTTTTGTACAGCACGAATGGTGAGGTGATCTGGTACGAGGATGTTCGTGATGAGCGGTACCGGTCGCGGCAGCTTGCAGGGTTTCACACGCCGGACGCGCTTGCAGAATTTCTTGGCCGTGATGCGTTGGGGGCGTGTGCAAGGGCGCTTGCGATGCCGCAGTCGAACTTGCGCCTGCGTGACTATCAGGGCGATGCGAGCCGCGCGATAGAGGAAGCTCTGGCTGAGCGGAAGCGTCAGATGCTCGTCGCGATGGCGACGGGGACGGGCAAGACATTCACGATGGTGAACGAGATTTATCGCCTGATGAAAACCGGCGTCGCCAAACGGATCTTGTTCCTGGTGGATCGTCGTGCTCTGGCGGCGCAGGCCGTACGGGCGTTCTCGTCGTTTGATGCGGAGCAGGGGCTCAAGTTCGATCAGGTGTACGAGCTGTATAGTCAGCGGTTTCAGAAGGAGGATGTCGAGGAGAAGTTCGACTCGAAGGTCTTACCGAGGTCGTATTTGACGGAGCCGAAGGCGGGGAGCGCGTTCGTGTACGTGAGTACAATTCAGCGCATGGCGATCAATCTGTTTGGTCGCAACGCGATCTTCGGTCTCGGCGATGAGGCGATTGATGATGATGCAGAACAGTTGGAGATTCCGATCCACGCGTTTGATTTGATCATTGCTGATGAGTGCCATCGCGGGTACACGTCGAGCGAGGTCGCGATGTGGCGCACGACCCTCGACCACTTTGATGCTGTGAAGATTGGATTAACGGCGACGCCCGCCAAACACACGACCGCGTACTTCAAAGATGTCGTGTACCGATATGGGTACGAGCGCGCGGTCAAAGAGGGGTACCTCGTCGATTACGACGTCGTCACGATCAAGAGCAACGTGCGCATGAACGGTGTGTTCTTGAAGGAGGGAGAGCAGGTCGGGGTCGTCGACACCGAGAGCGGCGCGCAAACAATGGACGTCCTTGAGGATGAGCGCTCGTTTGACACGACCTCGCTGGAGCGCGAGATCACCGCGCCCGAGAGCAACAAGAAAATCCTCGCAGAGGTGTACAGGCACGCTATCGAGCACGAGCAGCAAACCGGTCGCTTCCCGAAGATCCTGATTTTTGCGGCGAACGATCTCCCGCACACATCCCACGCAGACCAGTTGGTCAACCTCGCGCGGGACATCTTCGGTCGCGGGGACAGCTTCGTCCAGAAAATCACCGGCAGCCCGACCGTCGATCGACCACTGCGGCGCATCAGGGAATTCCGCAACCGCCCAAATCCTGGCGTGGTCGTCACGGTGGACATGCTCAGCACCGGGGTAGACATTCCCGATCTGGAATTCATCGTGTTCCTGCGGCCCGTCAAGTCCCGCATTCTCTTTGAGCAGATGCTCGGTCGCGGCACACGCAAAGGCGAGCGGTACCCGGACAAAAGTCACTTCGTCGTATTCGACTGCTTCGACGGCACCCTCCTCGCGTACTTCAAAAACGCTACCGGGATCAGCGAAGAAGACCCTGCACCGCCTACGAAATCCATCGCGGAGATCATCGATTCCATCTGGTCGAACAGGGACCGGGCGTACCACACGAAATGCCTCGTCAAACGACTGCAGCGCATCGAGAAGGAGATGAGCGGCGAAGCACGCACCGCATTCGCAAAGTACATCCCCGGCGGCGACATGGGACGTTACGCGAAGGAACTCGAAACGCAACTCCAAAAAGACTTCACCCGGGCGATGGCGCTCCTGCGCGAAGCATCATTCCAAGATCTCCTCATCAATTATCAGCGTCGCGAGCGCGTCTTCTACGTCGCGCATCAGGCCGAGGATGAGGTGTCCTCGTCCTGGCTCGTGCGGGGAGCGGATGGGAAGGAGTACAAACCGGACGATTACCTCGTCGCGTTCGCGCAGTACGTCAAGGACCACCAGCAGGACATCGACGGCATCAGCATCCTCCTTGATCGTCCGCAGGAATGGAACCCGAACGTCCTCCAAGACCTACGGGACAAACTCGCCAGCGCACCGCCACGATTCGCCGTCGACACGCTCCAACGCGCGCACGCCACCACGTACAAGAAAGCACTCGTCGACTTGATCAGCATGGTCAAGCACGCCGCCAACGAACAGCACCCGTTGTACAGCGCACCCGAGCGGGTCGAGCGAGCAATGACCACGCTCACGAGCAAGCACGACTTCGGACCGGAAGAATTGCTGTGGCTTGAACGCATCAGGACGCACCTGCAGGAGAGCCTCAGCATCGACCAGCAAGACTTCGACAACCAACCGGTCTTCGCCCGCTACGGCGGATGGAACAAGGCAAACAAAGCATTTAAGGGCCGGCTCACTGCGCTCCTCAAAGAAGTCAACGAGGTCATCGCAGCATGAGCGACGTCGTAGCAAAACTCTGGGGATTCTGCCACACACTCCGGCACGACGGCGTCGACTACGGCGACTACATCGAACAACTCACGTATTTGTTGTTCTTGAAAATGGCGGACGAGCGCGACATCGACCTAACGAAGATTACGTGGCAGGACGAGAAAGGAAAACACACCACCGACTGCAGCTGGCCAACACTCGGAAGCAAATCAGGAACGTCATTGACGGACCATTACGCGGAAGTGCTCCGCATCCTCAGCAGACAACCTGGTCTGTTAGGCGAAATCTTCGTACAAGCAACGCCGCGGCTCAGCAACCCCGTCAACCTCAAGCGACTCCTCGTCATGATCGACGAAGAAGACTGGAGCGCGATGGACGTCGACGTCAAAGGAGCAGCATTCGAAGGGCTCCTCGAAAAAGCCGCAAGCGAAGGAAAAAAAGGCGCGGGACAATACTTCACACCGCGCAGAGTCATCGAGTCCATCTGCCGCGTCATGAAACCCGACCCACGAGGACACAAAGAATTCCGCATCATGGACCCGGCCTGCGGCACCGGTGGCTTCCTCGTCACGAGTTACGAATGGTTGATCGGCGAAAGCAAGGGCACGTTCGATCGAGGGGATATCAAACGCATCAAAACCAGCACGTACTACGGCCAAGAACTCGTCGCGCGCCCTCGACGTCTCGCGCTGATGAACATGTACTTGCATGGCGTCGAGCCACACATCTATCCCGGCGACACGATCTACGAACCGGACCGGGGAGAACGCTACGACGTCGTCCTGACGAATCCGCCGTTCGGCACCAAAGGAGCAAACCAAGCGCCCGAGCGCGAAGACTTTACCATTGAGACAAGCAACAAGCAGCTCAACTTCGTACAACACGTCGTCAACATCCTCAAGCCCGGCGGTCGCGCCGCGATCGTACTGCCGGACAATTGTTTGTTTGAAGACAAGGCCGGCGAAGTTTTCGAGATTGTCATGCAAGACTGCCGGGTCCACACGATATTACGGCTCCCGCGCGGCACGTTCACACCATACTCGCAAGGTGTCAAAGCGAACGTGATCTTCCTGCAGAAAGGCGAGCCTACGACGGAAGTCTGGATTTACGACGCGCGGAGCAACGTCCCCGGCATCACCAAGAAAGACCGACCGCTCACAGCACAGCACTTCACCGAGTTTGAAAGATGCTACGGGAACGACCCCAACGGACGAGCTAAGCGAAAAGACCTCGGGGACGAAGGACGCTTCAAAAGATTCCCGTTGAGCGCAATCAATGCCCGCAATTTCAAACTCGACGTGACCTGGCTCAAAGATGACACGCTCGAAGAGAACGGCGACCTACCCGAACCACAAGACCTCGCCACCGAAGCAATCACGGAACTAGAAGCCGTCGTAGACGACCTCCGAGAGATCATAGACCTACTTGAAAAAGAGGCCGTGGGGAAATGAACGACGAGCTCCCCGAAGGATGGATAACAACGTCGACGAGAGAATTGTTGACGTATGTCACGAGCGGCTCCAGGGGCTGGGCGCAGTACTATTCCGAGCAAGGGGCCTTGTTCCTGAGAATAACCAATCTGGATCATGACACCATCTCGATAGACCTATTGGCGAAGAAATACGTCCAGCCGCCCGCGTCAAGCGAAGGAACACGGACACGGGTACAGGTCGGTGATCTCCTCATCTCTATCACCGCAGACGTGGGAATGATCGGGCTCGTAGAGCAAGACATGGGCGAAGCATACATCAACCAGCACATTGCACTCGCACGGCCAGTAGAAGGTATTAATCGTAAGTACCTGGCGTGGTTCCTTGCGTCCAGTGATGGCCAAACGCAATTGCGTGAGTTGCAGCGAGGGGCTACGAAAGTGGGATTGGGTCTGAACGACATCGAAGCTGTAACTGTCCCGTTCCCGCCATTCAACGAGCAGCAGCGGATTGTCGCTAAGACCGAAATGCTGTTTGACAAGGTCGGGTCGTCCCGACAACGGCTCGACAGAATCCCAGTCATCGTTCAGCGCTTCCGACAGTCGATCCTCAACGCCGCGTGTAGTGGACAACTGACCAATGATTGGCGCGAAGGTGAGTGGTCCCCCGATGCTTTACCTGTGGGTTGGCATTGGACCACGCTGAGTGACCTCTTGCCGCCGGGCGGGATCTTCGATGGTCCATTCGGATCGAACCTCAAGAGTTCGGACTACGCCGACGCAGGTATCCGGGTCATACGACTCGAAAACATTGGACACCTCCGCTTTATCAGCGAAAAGGAGACGTACGTCAACCGGGCCAAGTATGAATCCCTGAAGAAACACACCGTGAGGGAAGGCGATATCGTTTTCTCTTCATTTATCAGCGAACAGATTCGTGTCTGTGTGCTTCCTTCGCTATCGACGAGCGCCATCGCGAAAGCGGATTGCTTTTGCATACGCCCAACGGCTGCCTTGGTTGATCGAGACTACCTTGCGCTCCAACTTGCCTGTAAAGAGTCCTACGACCGCCTCCGTGAGCACGTGCATGGCGCGACGCGACCGAGAGTCAACACGAGTCAACTGCGTACTCTCTCGATAAGAATCTGCCCCTTGCCTGAGCAGAAGGAAATCGTTCGGCGAGCGAACGCTTTGTTCGCAGTCGCCGACAAGATCACGTCGCGCTATGAGAGAGCAAGAAGGCACGTAAACAAACTCACTCAATCGATACTCGCAAAGGCGTTTCGTGGCGAGCTTGTAATGACAGAGGCAGAACTGGCGCGACACGAGGGACGAGACTTTGAGAGTGCTGCGCAAATGCTCGACCGAATCACGAATGCAACTTCCAAGGCGGTCGCGAGCCAGCACGTTAAGCGGCGGACGCCGAACCGTTCACGCTCGAAGGCGCTCACATGAAGCTCGAACGCATCACGCTGCAGAACTTCCAATGTTTCGGCGACGAGCCGAGCACCGTTGACCTCGCGGACCTCACCGCGCTCATCGGCGCAAACGGCACCGGAAAAACCGCCGTGCTCCAAGCGCTCTCGCGAATCTTTGGTGTCACGCCCGGCGCGCGAGGACTCCAACGAACCGACTTCCACATCCCACCACTCCAGAAAGGAGAGGCACCACCCAAAGCGATCTCCCTGGTCATCGACTTGCGACTCAGCTTTCCCGAACTCGCACCCGGCAAAGCAGAGGGCACCGCCGTACCGCCCTGCTTTCGACAGATGGCGGTCGACACGAAGGGCGGGCCGTACTGCCGAATCCGCCTTGAGAGCACGTGGCACGCAACCAACCTCGCCGACGGAGAAATCGAAGAACGCCTCTGGTGGGTAACCTCCGACGATGACGAACCCAAGGACGAACACAAGACCGCCTTTAGCCCGCGCGACCGCGCGTTGATTCACGTCATCTACGTCCCGGCCGCACGAGATCCGTCGCGTGAGATTCGCGCCGCCTCCGCCGCGCTGATTGGACGACTCCTGAGTGCCATTGAGTGGCCCAAAGACCTCCGAACAAAGCTCGCGGATGGGTCCGAACAACTGGATCAGCTCGTGACCGCGACGCAAGCAATCAAGACCATACAAGACCGACTCGGGAAGCGATGGGATGCGCTGCACGACGATGCGCTGTACGCAACGCCCGCACTACGCTTCACGGTTGGCGACCTCGAAGAGTTCCTCAAGGGCGTCGACGTCGTGTTCGGCCCCGTCCCAGGCCAGGCCGAAGACCAGTTGCACCGTCTCAGCGACGGGATGAAATCGCTGTTCTACTTCGCGATTGTTGCCGCGACGTTCGACGTTGAGTCCCAGGTCGCAAGCACTGCGGCACAGGACAACCCCGCGTTCGACGTGGATCGTCTCGCACCCCCAGCGTTGACCGTGCTTGCGGTTGAGGAGCCAGAGAACCATGTCGCGCCGCAACTCCTTGGCAGGATCGTTGAACTCCTGCGCACGGTCGCACTCGCACCCTCCGGCCAAGTCGTGATTACGAGCCATTCCCCCGGTATCCTCAGCCGCGTCGACCCGACAGACGTCCGCTACTTACGCTTGCAGGAAGACCCGACGACGCGATGCACGGAAGTGCGAACCATCCTCCTGCCCGCACCAGCCGACGAGGCCCACAAGTACGTCAAGGAGGCGGTCCGCGCGTATCCCGAGCTGTACTTCGCGCGCCTCGTGATCCTCGGGGAGGGCGATAGCGAGGAGATCGTGCTACCGAGGATACTGCGATCCGCAGGGATTGGACTTGACGCGCAATTACTCTCGGTCGTGCCGCTGGGCGGACGGCATGTCAATCACTTCTGGCGCTTGCTCAGCGGCCTCTCGATCCCGTTCATCACGATTCTCGATCTCGATGCGGAGCGCGAGGGCGGCGGCTCCGGGCGCATCCGCACGGCATGTCAAGAACTCGTGGCCATCGGCACAAAACGATCACCGCTCCTCGACGTCGAAGGCGGCACACTCACGGATACGGAACTGGACGCCCTCGAACTCGAGCCGAAACACTTCCCGGCCTGGCTGGCGGAGTTAGAACGACACGATGTATTCTTCTCCTCACCGCTAGATCTTGACCTCCTCATGCTCGAAGCCTGCCAAGCGGCGTACCAATCACTTGCTGTTCGAGGACCACAGCTCCCCGCGAAAGGAACGCCCGGCTACGACGAGCGGCAGGTGCGCGCCACGAGAGCGGTCCTCGGTGACGGCGGCGGCGACGGCAGCACATACACCCCAGCGCAACGCGTGCTCTTTCCTTGGTACTCGTACCTGTTTCTCGGACGAGGAAAGCCCTCAACGCACATCCTGGCCCTCTCCAAACTCACCGACGCGCAGATCGAACAATCACTCCCCGCGGTGCTCGGGCGACTGCGGCAACGCGTAGCCGTACTCGCCAAACCATGAAGGGCCGCGTCGCACCGGCAGAGTGGGTGCCGCAGGGAGGCATCACACTTGAGCCGACCGCGCGCACCGTTGCGACGTCGGTCACGTCAGCATCCGTCGTGGCAGGGCCGGGCGCGGGCAAAACGGAGCTCCTCGCGCAGCGCGCGTGTTACCTCCTGCAGACGGGCACGTGCCCGACGCCAAGGCGTATTCTCGCCATCAGCTTCAAGCGCGACGCATCACGCACGCTCGGGGACCGCGTTGAGCGGCGTGCAGGAGAACTGAGCACGCGGTTTGAATCCTACACGTTTGACGCGCTCGCCAAAGGATTGGTTGATCGCTTTCGTGCCTGCATCCCGGAGTATCTGCGACCGCCGGCTGACTACAAGATGGTGCCGTGGAGCAAGCGTGATATCGAGGAGTACCTCCGAACCATTCGACCCCCAAAAGCGTTGGGTTCCACGTACGACTTGGTCGCGCTCAAAGGGGATCAATTCATGCGCGACACCGTCGTCGGCCGGCGACTGCCAGTAACACCGAAGGAACCCGTGAATGCAGTCGCGTGGGCGGCGACCGAGCTATGGGCGGACAGTATTCGACACGGTCGTCTGACGTTCCCCATGCTCGGCCGCCTAGCGGAGTTGCTCCTGCGCGCAGCGCCGCAGGTGCGCACGGCGTTGCGCCAGACGTACGCGTTTGTCCTGCTCGATGAGTTCCAAGATACGACGCACGTCCAGTACGACCTGACGTACACCGCATTTCACGGCACCGCCGCGATCCTCACGGCGGTGGGTGATCATAAGCAGCGCATCATGGGCTGGGCAATGGCACTCGATGACGCATTCGGACGCTTCGAACAGGACTTCAACGCCCCTCGTCATCCCCTCCTCATGAACTACCGGTCCGCGCCCGAGCTTGTGCGCATTCAGCAGGTAATGGTTGAAGCGCTCGACCCTGGCGGTGCACAACCCCAACCAGCACCGCACCTCAAAGAAGCGAAGGGATCAGCCGAAGTGCTCGTGTTCCCCGACCATGAAACCGAGGCGCGCTTCATGGCCGACGAGATACGACGATTCCTGACCCAAGACGGGTTAAGCCCGAGAGATGTTTGCGTGCTGACGAAACAAAAACCCGACATCTACGCACAAGCCATCCAGGAAGCACTTGCCGGGCTCGGCACCAAGGCGCGCATTGAAAACGACTTCCAAGACCTCCTCGCCGAGCCAGTAACGGACCTGTTCCTGGGGTACTTACAGCTTGCAACCCGCGACCGATCGCCAACCGCATGGACGACCACCATCGAATTCGCCTGCGTCGCGAAGGGCATCAATCCCCACAGTCGCGACGCACGACGCGTCGAGCGGGCCATCGCCACGAACATTGCCAAGCTCAAGAAGATGCTCCTCACGTACCCGAGCACCGAGCAGGACGTGCGTGCGGTGATCGAGCGAGTACTCCGTTTCCTCGACGTAACGGCGCTCAAACAGTCCCACCTGCAATACCGCCACGGCACGCTCTTTGACGAGACCATCGAGCGCCTCGGACACCTCTTGTGGCTCAGCGTGGAACGCGAAGCGACCTGGACGGCGGCACTCGATGACTTCATTGGTGTGGATGCCGTACCCGTCATGACCATCCACAAGAGCAAAGGCCTCGAATACCACACGATTATCTTCGTCGGACTGGAAGACTCCGCATTCTGGAGCTTCGCCACCCAGGCCCACGAGGACACCTGCGCTTTTTTCGTCGCGTTCTCGCGTGCAAAATGCCGCGTCCTCTTTACGTTCAGCAAACAACGAACGACGAGCCCCAACCACCAAAACCACCCACAGGCCAATAAGGGAATCCGCCCACTCTACGACATGCTGCAAGCCGCAGGAGTAAAAGCACGACGGATCGACAAGTGGCCGTGAAGCTGTACAGGAAACTATGTGCTCCCTCCT
This sequence comes from uncultured Solibacteraceae bacterium, assembly GCA_964449665.1. Taxonomy (GTDB): domain Bacteria; phylum Acidobacteriota; class Terriglobia; order Bryobacterales; family Bryobacteraceae; genus JAFLBB01. The sequence goes on along the minus strand of CAYUZM010000047.1, from coordinate 4,291 downwards.
TGCACGCGTTGGCGTCCGTGCTCTTTGTCGTCTACTTGGAGGCGAGCCAGATGACTACTACCACGAGAATCACGATAATTGCCGCCGTGATTGCCATCGTCTGAGCATTAGTCTGTCCTTGTCGTTTCATTGCGATCACCTTCGAGCGGCAACGCACAACTCTTTATGTAGTTGTCGTTAGTAGGCGCGCCGGCGTGCCTGGTGCGCAATTGAAGAGAACAGACAGCTCGCGGGCATCGTGCTATCGGTAGATGTCGCCCAGTTGGTACGTGAGTTGGTGTGCTCGCGGCCAGCCGACCCTAACAAAGACGTCTAGAACGTCCATTAGTGCCGTGTGGCAGTCTTGGCGCTCGCGCAGGAGCGGGCGGTACTCCGCAAGATACCGCTCGACGATTTCGACCATGAGGCCTTCGGCGAGCTGCTCGTACTGGTACCCGTATTTGCTGCCGGTGCGCACGACGTCGCCGACTAATAGGAGCACGCCGGGCGGGTCTACCGCGATGAAGTACTTGAGTGTGTCGATGACGTAGTGGGCCACGTGCGGGTGACCGACGCCAGCGAGAAGGGTCAGAAGCGGTTTCGCGCGCTCGTAGAACACAGCCGGGGGGAGGACGGTTCGCTCTTGGTCAGCATTTTTGAACGCTCCCGAAGCGAAGTACAGGCGCTGACCGACGCTGTCCGCGCATCGGAACAGTCCGCCGAATCGTTCTTGGGCTTCAGGTGGCCACTGCTTGGCCTCCTGGTTCGCTGTTTCGATCTCTCGCATTGCGTGGATGACGTTGGCGAGAATTCTGTGGAGTACGGCGAATGCTGCGTCGGTCACGGACTGTTTCTTCGCGGGGAGGTACCCCGCAAAAGCGAAAACCAGGCGCTGCAGGTCTTGGACGTACTGAACCGGATCGGCGACGAGCACATCGAGCATTGCGGTACATGTCGCGTCGCTCCCCCAGAGCGAAAGGCCACAGAAGATGTGGATGCAGGCTTCGCGCACGCGCTTTGTGTCGGTTCCCTCTCCTGTCTTGTTAAAGATCATTACGGTGAGCGGCACGGTCTTGCTTGCGAGCGTGACGGGGAGACGCGAGAGGGCGTGCAGGGCGTCCGCGACTACGGTGGGGTTTTGTTCGACTGTCGCGTAGTGCTCCAGAAGTTCCCACATGAGGTCCGGGTCGGTCTTGTAGAGGCAGAGGACCCTTGTTGCAACTTGGACTCTAACCGCACGCACTGGATCGGCGCTAAGCCGTCGGATGGCTTCTTTCGTCTCGTTCGTGCAGCAGGACCGGTGGCGGACGAGGACGGTAATTGCTTCCGCTGCTGTGATGCGAGGAGCGCCACCCCATCCCGTCACGGGCCGCTGCTGATCTTCATTGTCATCAGGTGTTGGGGATTCGTGTCTCGTTGCGCGCAAGATGATAGGTAGTAGGAGTTCCGCCTGTTCATTGGTGAGCGCATCGCTGCGTCCAATTCCGACGCCGCATTGGGCGATGTGCGTGAAGGCTTCGTCTTCGAACGCCGGTGTTGTTGCGTCGTTGGGCGTCGTGATCGTGTCGTAGAGACTCTTCATGTCAGGCAAGATGGTTGCGATTGCCTCGGCGCTGGGCGTGGCATTGAAGTGCTGTGTAGCAAATGCCTTGACGGGTTTGAGCAGTGCTGCGAGCGTTGGGTCGTTGGTTATTGGCGCTGGGGGGAAGGCATCCCATTGGCCTATTGGCTGCTCTTCGTGATTTGATGGTGGCCCGCCTTGCTGGGTGATTGAGGCGTTGTGTTGTTGCGCCGCTGTCGTGACGAGTTGTGACGTATCGAGGCAGCCGAGGAGTCGGTCACGGTAGTTCTTTGCTACTTCGACGTTCACGCCTTCACTTGTCGGGATCGCCATTACGGCGTTCTCGATGCGTTCGCGTTCGTGCTCCGCCAGTGTTGCATAGATTGCTTGGAGCAGTTTTCCTGCGGGTCGTGTCGTATCGTATTCGATGAGGATGTTGTGATTCCACGTGAGTGATCGGATTGCATGTCCGATGGTCGCGGGTTGATTCGCTCCTGCGGCGAGGAGCCGTCGCCAGATGACCGCTGGTGGATGGTGTTCTGCGACTTGTCGGAGATAGTTCCGTATGGTGTCCTCGTTGGTGGTGTGTTCGAGGAATGTTTGGAACGCGTTGAGCATGGTGATGGGGTTGTCATGCTGCGAGGCGAGTCCTTCGTCCCAAATGCTGCTGTAGTCCCGCAGAAGGCTCGTGTGCTGCCCGTTGAATTCCACTGACACCGGCGTCTCTTCTGGCTTGTGTTCGGCTCGCACGTAGGCGTCGACGATATCGAGAAGTGCGTCGATGGCTTCGGCTGGTTGGAGGTTGAGCACCGTCGGATAGTGCTGTGCGAGTTGCCAGAGTCCGAGGTCGTAGTCTTGTTTTCTGTTGGACGTCATGGGGAGGATTTGGCTGTCTCCCATGCTCGTTGTGTCCTTGCTCTCGTCGTGATAGCGGAATGCTGCAACGTACAGATCGTGCACGAAAGCCGCATCGACCGAAGCGAGAATTGGGACGGTGCGCGCCAGGGTGGGGAGTGTTCGGTAGCCGTTCGTCGTGAGGTGTTCTTCTGTGATGCATTCGCGCAGGAGCGTGATGGAGCCTTCGGGGTCAGTCGTGATGGCCTCTGTCACGGCGTTGATGCTGTTGATGGCCAAGAGAGAATCGTTGTGTTGGAGCGCGAAGCCGAGGAGGCGTCGTGCGACGCGGCCGAAATGTGCGCGGTCGACGAGGGCGAGCTGGTCGACGTGTTCGGTGAGGAAGATGGTGTAGGGCCGGACGGTGTTGGTCAGTTGCGGCGTGAGGGTCTCGGTGGCCTGATCGAGGAAGTCGATCCACGGTCCGCTGAGTGAGGGGTGAGCGGTGGTGCCGCGCGTGACAAGGGTAGAGAGGATGTGCTGGAGAGCGGCGATGCCGGTCGCGTGTCGGACGGGTTCTTTGACGTAGTCGAGCAACGGTTGTACTTGTTGGATGGTCGTGGCGTTGATTGCGGCGACGCTGGGGGCGATGAGCTTGCCGACCTCCGGGATTGTCGATCCGAGGGTACGAAAGGTATGGTCCCAGAAGGCAGCTTGATCACCGTGCCAGAGTCGTTGGTAGTACAGCTCGATGCTTGGGCGAATCGCGAGGAGGAGGTCGGGTTCCGCGGTAAGGCGTGTGAGCAATTCCTTTTGTTCCAGCGGTATGGAGAGTCGTGCGGCCGCATAGTCGAACAGGAGGTGATGCGGGAAGGTGAGAAAGTCGCGTTGTATTTTTCCGTTTTGTGACGTCCATTCCGCGAGCACGTGAGTGCTTAGGAGATCTTTGAGAAATGCTCCTGATGCCGCGTCATCGGCGACTGCGGCGGTCCGTTGGACCCGGAGCGCACGCTCTTGGATCATTGCGTTGGTGGTGCGCCGGAGGATGAGTTCTCGTGCGTCACCGTTCGTATCGTCGCGAATGATGCGTTCCTGCCAGTACCTGTCGAGTAGTTCGATTTGCGTGCTGAGCGGTTGCAAGTCTGCTGCGGCGACTCCGGTGCCGAGAAGATCGGCGAGGAGTCGAAGGTTGAAGGGAAGACGTAAGAGATCTCGCAACTGTGCGGGTGCTGCTGCCATGAGCACGGCGAGGTCTGGTGATTGTTGGCCGACCTGTACGAGTTCTTCGTCCGTGAGGGTTCGAACGTTGACGTGTCTCGTCGTCGGGAATTCGTTGTCGGTGTAATCGCTGGGTGGCTTACCGGTGAAGAGCTGCTGGAGCTTTGTGTTGTAGCGGAGATCGAATTTTCGTACGGAAGCGATCACGCGCCAGCGAGTGTTGCTGCTGATGACCTGGCCCATGATGGTGTGCAGCGTCTTGACCGCTCCCTGGGTGCGTGCAGCGTCAAGTGCGTCGATGATCAGGAACCCTGGTGCGGTGCCTGGCCAACCAGCGAGGAGCGTGGTGAGGTCATGGTTGAGGCCGAGTTCGTTCCGGACAGCGCCCGTGCTGACGGCATCGATCTGGTCCAACGGGAAGAGAACGTCGTCCGCGGCCTGGCCGCCTACCGGGAACTGCTGGTCACCTGGCCGCAGTGGCGGGGCCGGGTCACCCACCTGGCGTTCGCCTACCCGTCCAGGCACGACCTGCCCGAGTACCGCGAGTACACCGCCAGCGTGCAGCGGATCGCGCGGGAGATCGTGGACGAGTTCGGTACCGAGGACTGGGACCCCCTGGTACTGCAGGTCAACGACGACTACCCGCGCTCGCTCGCCGCCTACCGGAACTACTACGCCCGCTGGTCGTCGACCTGGGAG
>CAYUZM010000046.1:0-14776 GCA_964449665.1 uncultured Solibacteraceae bacterium | reverse complement strand
TGGCCCGGCATCGAGCCCCGCACGCCGAAGAACTTGCCCTTCTCCAACCGCAGGTTGTACTCAATGCGGTCGGCTTCCAGTTCCTCGCCCCGCTCAAAGCTCTCGAACTTGGCGTTCCCCCGCGCCTCCACGTCCCCCGTCTCCTGGTTATAATCGATCTCATCGGCGCGCAGCAGGGTGTCCACGGTTTCCACCACCGCCGATCCCCGTAGACGGATCCAATCACCCTCGCGGATCTGCGTGACCGCCACTGCATTCATCTCTCTCGGAGAAAGTGTGACGATCCGCGGCACTCTCACTATGGCCGCCGCCGGAGCCACCGAATCCTCGGGTGGCCGGTAAACTGGCCCTAGTGGGCCGGATAGACCGGCACTAGGGGGGCCGGCACCCAAAGAGACAGTAGGATCGGCCTTTGGGTCATGAAATACCTGGGGTACCAGGACTCCTATTATCGTATTTGAAATCAGCAGGATGCGAATTGTATGGTGACAAAGCACTCGAATTGTGCTAGTAAGATAGAGCGGGAGTTTTGCTAGTACCTTGGTTTGGGGAGTCAAACTGAATCCTTAGTATGGCCTAAGTTTAGTCCGCCGAACAACCGATAGAGACGCAAGGAGGCCCGGGAGCCGTTTCCCGGGATTGGGAAGGCCGAATGAATTGCCGTTACTGCCAGGCGCCGAACACGGAAGGCGACCACCGCTGCACACGCTGCGGACGCCGCATCCAATCTTCGCCCGCCCGTTCCGCCCCTGTCTACTATCCGCCCACGCAGGGCTCGGCCCTGCCCGCTCCGGAAATCGCCCCCTCCCGCGCTCCGGTCCTCAACCGCGCCCAGCCCGAGGTGAATCGCGCCCAGCCGGAAGAGGCGCCGCGCGCGCTCCCCTATCAGCCCGGCCTCTTCACCGCAAGCGAGATGCGCGGGGCCATTCCCGCCTCGCAGGCCAACCGTTCGCGCGTCCTTTCGGCCAAGATCGTCTCCATGGACGGCTACGTTCATAGCGCATCGGAACGCCGTCGCTTGCCCGACAGCGAGCGCGCTCAACGCGCCGAGTCCTCGCGCCGCGCCCAATCCCGCACCGCCGCCGAAGCGCAACAGTCGTTCGGCTTCGGGGCGATCGAAACCTCGCCCCGCGTGATCCCGGCATCGAATCCCGACCGTTGCTGCGCCGCTCCCGTGGCTCTGCCCGAGCATCGCGCCATTGCCGCCTTTCTCGACTTCAGCATGATCGCCATCGCGCTCTGCCTGCTGCTCCTGCCTCTGGTGTTCACGCCCGCGGGCGACCTGCTGACGATGGAAGCACTTCCCATCGTCGTCACGGCCGCACTGATTCTCGGCTTCGCCTACAAGATGCTGTGGGTCATGCTCGAAACCGACTCCCCCGGCATGCGCTGGTCTTCGGTCCGTGTGTTGAACTTCGACGGCCAGCGGCCTTCGCGCGAACAGCGCATGGCGCGCCTGTTCGCCGGTGCGCTCAGCTTCCTCGCCGCCGGACTCGGCCTGGTCTGGGCCCTCGCCGACGAGGAATCGCTCACCTGGCACGACCATATCTCAAAGACCTTCGTCTCCACCGACGCGCGCGGCTAAAGCGCCGCCCCCCGGTACCGTCTTCTCACATCCCCTGCCCCGGCTCAGTGTGCCCCGCGCACCGCCGGAATCGCTCCGCCCGCCGCACATGCCACTGCGCTCCGCCCGCCGCACGCGCCGCCGCGCCACCGCATCCACGCGAATCTATGCCCACTAGACCTGCCAGCCGCCGCGTCCCCTACCGCCGCATCGCGTGCAGTCGCTTCGCCTACAGCCCCTCGCCTACAAACCCTTCGCCTGATTCAGCTCAATATCCAGCGTGATCGTCACTTCGTCACTCACCACCACGCCGCCCGTCTCCATCACCGGATTGTAATTCAGCCCAAAGTCCCGGCGATTGATCTTCGCCGTCGCCGTCGCCCCGCTCTTCCGGCCGCCCTTGCCGTCGCTCACCGGCGGCACCGGCCCTTCCACATCGAACGTCACCGTCTTCGTCACGCCGCGCATGGTGAGGTTGCCCGTCATCTTGTACTGGCCCGGCCCGGCCGCCGCGATCTTCGTGGACTGAAACGTCATCTTCGGATACTGGGCCACGTCGAAGAACTCGGTCCCCTTCAAATCCTCGTCGCGCTTGGGGTGCCGCGTGTCGATCGTGCTCACCTCAATCGCCGCGGTCACAGACGAGGCGCCCGGATTCTTCGCATCGAACTTCACCGTCCCGGTGATCTTTCCCAACGTGCCGCGCACCGTGCTCACCATCATGTGGCGCACGCCGAACTGCGCGCTCGAGTGCGACGTGTCGATGGTCCACGTCTCCTGCGCCGCCACAGGCAGAGCCGCCACGAAAAGAAGGGATAGAATCATTTTGCAGTTCATGTTTGCCTCGATGCTACAACACCCAAGCCGGCCCGTTCCGGCGGAGACTCCACGATGATCTTCCTACTCGCTGCCGCCCTCACCTTCCACGCCGATTTCGAAGGCGGTGCGCTGGGCCGCGTCGAACGCGCCGGGCCCGAACACTACCGCTGCGGCGTGCCCGGCCAAGCCGACCAGGACAACCGCAACCGCCAGGCCAGTTGGTACTACTTTCGCATCGACGGCGCCGAGGGCAAGCGGGTTACCGTCGACCTCGTCCAACTGCTCGGCGAGTACAACTATAAGGCTGGCACGCACGCCATTACGCAGCACACGCGGCCGCTCATCAGCACGGACCAGAAGCGCTGGAGCTATCTCCCGGAATCGTCGGTCGAGTGGGTGGCCAGCGAGCCCGCGCTGCGCCTCAAATTTCTCGCCGAAGGGCCGCGTGTCTGGATTGCCCACCAGGTCCCATACACCAACGCGCACATTGCCGCGCTCGCCAAGGACGCCGCCAAAGAGAAGCCGTTCCGCGCCACCAACATCGGCTCCAGCGTCGAAGGCCGCCCGCTCCACTTGTGGACCATTCACGATGCCTCCGGCGCCGCGCCCGGCTCCAAGCCCGCCGTCTGGCTCATGTTCCGCCAGCATGCCTGGGAATCGGGCTCGTCGTTCGCCGGCGAAGGACTCGTGCGCTGGCTGCTCGGTCCGGGCGAAGAGGCCGCCACCGCCCGCCACAAAATCATCTGGAAGATCCTGCCCACCGCCGACCCCGACGGCCTCGCCCACGGCGTCGTCCGCTTCAACCGCAATGGATACGACCTGAACCGCAACTGGGACCGAGTGCTTCCCGACAAAACCCCCGAGATCGCCGCCCAGCAGCGCGCCATTTATTCCTGGCTCGACGCCGGGCACAAAGTGGATCTCTTTCTCACCGTCCACAACACCGAGACCAGCGAATACCTCGATGGCCCGCCGCTCCCACTCGGCGAGCGCTGGTTCGCGCTCCTCAAGAACGGCACGAGCTTTCATCCCTCGCGCCCCTACTCGGTCATGTCCGGCTCGACCACCGTTGGCAAGCCGGGCCGCATGAACGTTAGCCAGGGCCTATGGGACGAGCGCAAGATTCCGGCCTTCGGCATGGAGCAGCGCGTCCAGTTCAACGAAAAACTGGGCCGCTATCCGAGCGTCGAAGACAGGCTACGCTTCGGCGCCGAACTGGCCCAGTCGATCGTCAAATTGTTTGGGGAGGAGTCTTCGCGCTGAGCCCGCCGGAGGGTGCGCCTCGCGCGAGGCGGCGGCTTCGCGCAACCGGGGAACGCTCCGCGCGGCGCGGGCCGCGTTCCTTACTTCACCCGTTTGGCCGTGGCTTCCGATTCGCGGTCGCCCGTCACCACTTTGAACTTGATCTCATCGCCCGCCACCTTGCCCGTGTAGACGCTGGTGAAGTCGCCCTTCTGCGTCTGCCGTTTCAAGGTGAAGCTGATGTTGTCGCCGTCGACCTTGCCGTCCTGAATCTCGGTGTCGCCGCGGCGTCCGGTGACCGTGCCGGTCAGCTTCGCGCCGTCGGCTTTGAACGTCATGGTGCTTTCGATGGTCCGGTCGCCAAAGGTCTGCGTGGCGGTCCATTTGCCGTCGACGCCGGCGGCTACCAGAAGAGCGGCAGAGGTCACGAGCAGGGTGAGGAGGGAGAGTGCTTTCTTCATATCCCGAAAGCAGATCACACGGCGCGCGGCGGCGCAAGGGAGATGCCGTTAAATTTCGTATTCGGGCGACTTCGAACGACCGTAGGGAATGCGCTGCCAGACGCGCTCGTGGAGGAAGAACAGCACAATCTTGACCAAAGAATCCAGAACGCCGGCGCCGATGGAAACCTTCACCGAGCCCGTGAAAAAATAGACCAGCGCTCCCGTGGAGAGCGATCCAAAGACCCGGTAGCTGATCGCTTTAGCGAAACTGCGCGAGTGCGATTCCATGCCCAGCTCAGTATAACACGGCAATCCCGATCAAAATAGGGGTGATTGGCTGTCTTCGACCACGCAAGTTGCTATCCTGAAGACGTGGCCACCATCAAGCTCACTCTTCTGCCGGAAAACCGCGTCATCGAATTCGATCCGGCCACAATGCCGTTTTCCGAGCACGGCAAGAAGTGTTCGATCCTCGATGTCTGCCTGAATCATAGCGCACACCTGGAGCACGCCTGCGGCGGAAGCTGCGCCTGCACCACCTGCCACGTGATCGTCAAATCCGGCGAAGACCACCTGACGCCGATGGACGACGACGAGGCCGACCGGCTCGACATGGCGCCCGGCCTGACGCTGCATTCGCGGCTCGGCTGCCAGGCCGTTATGTCGGGCGACGTGACGGTGGAGATTCCCGGCTGGAACCGCAATTACGTGAGCGAAGGCGGCGGCAGCATGAACCTGGGCAGCGCGATTCCGCCGCCGAAGGTGTAAGGCCGCCTCGTCTCTGGTGCCGGCTTAATCCCCGCGCCGCAAGCCGAACGCGCCACCGATCGTCTCGATCACCTCGGCCGGGAAGTTCGCGCCGATCTCGACGCCGCGCCCGGTCTGCTTCAACTCGATCCGGTCAAACACTTTCAACAGTTCCGGTTTGTCGTTCGGCGTGGAAAGCCGCGCCATGCCGATCAGTCCGCGGAAGAGCGTTTGAATCTGTTTGGCATCGTCCTCGGTGGTGCAGGTGGCCGAGGCCGCCATGCGCAGGCCGGCGCTCAGGTCGGCGCTGGCCGTGGCCAGTTCCACGTTCTCCAGCACACGCGGCAGATTGGCCAAGTTGCTGCGTTCGGGCACGTCGAACGACGGCAGACGGCCCACGCTGATCACCCACATGCTGCTTTCGGCGGGCAGCGTCTTGGCGGGGTTGAAGAAGCGGGCGGGCAGCGCGACCACCTTGTCAGCCCGCGAGAGCGCGTCCTCGACCTGCGCTTGCGGACCGGCCACGGCATATCCGCCATCCAGTAGCACGAGCGCCACGTTGTCTTTGAGGAAGCCCTGGCGTCCGGCGATGGTGGCTTCGGGCACTTTGGCCGCGCGCAGTTTGGTTTCGATCGCCGCGCGATCCATCCGCCCACGCGCCAGCACGAGCGTGTCCTTGCCTGTCATCGCCGCGAGCACTTCGTCGATCTGCTCCTGGAACTGCATCATGTCGCGCGCCGTGTCGCCGCCCATGGGCATGCGGTTCTTGAAGTATTTGTCGTAGAGCGGGCTCTTGCGCACGCGGTCCATGCGGAAGCCGGCAAGCACGGTGGCTTCGCGCGGGGCCATGGCGGCGAGCTTCGCGTCGATGCCCAGCGGCGGCTCGGCGGCCTTGCGGGAACAACCGGCGCCCGCCACAAGCAACGCGCCGAGCGCCGCCGCGAATACGCGCCGCATCAGAAGTCTCTCCGCGTGAACACCCAAACCGCAAGTGCGAGCACGCCAATGCCGAACAATCCCGAAGTCCATACCGGATACCAGCTTTCCACAGGCCTCTGTCGCACGTGATCCATCGTCATGCGTCCGAGGTCGAATACCTTGGGCAGAATTGCATAGAGCGCCTTCCACAACTGGCGCGACCACTCTGAACTCAACAGCTTCACCATCGTCTTCTCTTGCGCCAGGATGGGGCTGACGATCATCAGCGCCACGGGCACCATGGTGGCCAGCGCGGCGCTCTCCCACAACACGCCGATGAGGAACACCACCGTCAGCAGCACGGCGAACAGGAAGATGGTGCTCGCCATGGTCACCAGGAAGTTCGGCGTCCAGACGCCCGCCTTCCAACCGAGAATCAACCACACGCCCGTCACCAGCCAGACGATGTTGGCCGAGACGACGAGCAGGTTGCCGAGATAGCGACCGAGCAGCAGGTGCGGCCGTGAGACCGGCTTTGACAGCAGCAGTTCGATGCGGCCCGGTTCGAGCAGGCTGGGCGTAAGGCCGGAACTGGCGAACACGGCGAGGAACATACCGAACGTGTAAAGGAACGCCGCGATGCCCCCATGGAATCCCTGCACGATGCGCTCGACGCTCATCTCGCGGCTCTCGCCGCCGAACAACGACACTGACGCCACCGCGCCTTCGACGATGTCGATCTTCAGCAGGAAGAGGAAGAACAGGATCATCGCCGACGAGAGCCCGAACAGGCCCCAGAAGATCTTGCGGGCCATGGCCTCGCGAAAGGTGTCGCGCACGAGCGCGCCGGTGGTGCGCGCGAACGTGGGGAATGCGGAGGGCGCGGGCGAGGATGAGTTGGGCACCGAAGGAGACATGCGTTACCTTTCCCCCGCCGCCGTCGACGAATCGACCGTGCGGATGAACAGCTCTTCGAGCGTGCTGCGCGTGGGTTCGAGCGCCTCCACCGGATGGCGCGCTTCGCGGCAGGCGTCGATGGCGAGGTTCGCCGCTTCTCGCGTCGTGAACTGATACGTGGCCACGCCGTTGCGCGCGCCCGCGTGCGCGGCCGTGGATTCGAGCTTGGCGCGCAGGCCTTCGGGCAGCATCGGCGCTTCGGCGGGAATCGTAAGCCGGTAGCCCTTGTCGCCGGTCAACTCGCGTACGGAACCCGACAGCGCCACTTTGCCCTTGTGCATGATGGCCACGTCGCGGCAGAACAGTTCCACCTCGCTCAGCAGATGCGAGTTGAGAAAGATCGTCACGCCCGAGCCTTCGAGACCCTGTAGAATTTTGCGGATGTGAATGCGGCCCACCGGGTCGACGCCGTCGGTCGGCTCGTCGAGAATGAGCAGACGCGGCTTGTGCATAAGCGCCTGCGCCAGGCCCACGCGCTGCAGCATGCCTTTCGAATATTTGCCGATGCGCACACCGGCCCATTGCGCCAGGCCAACCAGGTCGAGCAGTTCGGGAATGCGGCGCTTGCGCTCGCGCGCATCCATGCCGGAGAGCGAGCCGTAGAGGTCGAGCATGCCCTCGCCGGTGAAGTAGGTAGGGAAGCGGTGGTTTTCGGGCAGGTAGCCGATGGGCCGGCGGGCTTCGGGTGTGCGCGAATCGACGCCAAACACTTTCGTCGTGCCCGCGGTCGGATGCACGGAAGAGAGCAGCGTCTTCACGAACGTGGTCTTGCCCGCGCCATTGGGCCCGAGCAGCCCGAAGGTGGTCCCCGGTTCGACGGAAAAGGAGACGCCGTCGAGCGCACGGATTTCGCGCCGCCGCCAGGCCGTGCGGTACACCTTCACCAAATCGCGCGCCTCAACGGCCGGTGCGATGCTCATTCCTCTTCAGCATACGTTGCGCGAGGGGCTATCGTTCCCGGAAGCTGGAAGGGTGAGACTCGACGCGAGCATCGTACTGGGCGACCGGGAGCCCGAGGCCCTGTGGCGGATTCTGCTCCGCAACCGCTTCGAAGGCGCGCTGCTGTGCCCGTGGGAGTACACGCGCGAGGAGACGGAGCGGCATTTGGAGGTAGCCGAACGCGTGGATTGGATTCGCGGCGTGGTGGGCGTGCCGGGCGCGCCCGATCATCCGCGGCTGGTGGGCATCGAAGCGCGTTGGCCGAACATCGAAGCGGCGCATGAGGCCACCGCGCGCGGGCTGGTGGCCGATATCGCGGTAGGGATGTTGTCGCTGAGCGCGGTGGCGAAATTCGCCTCGGCGAATGAACGGGCGCGCATCAGCGTGCTCCGCATGGGCGGCGCGCGCTATGGCGGCGGCGTGGACGCACCTTGGGAGTCGGGCATGACCGAGCTGGCCGCCTGCGCGAATGTGCGGCTGAAGATCAATGGCCTGCTGAACCACGCGCCTCCCGGCGATCCCGATGGCTGGGGGCCGGCGAGCGTGGGCTGGCGCGTCGAACACTACAAGCCCTGGATCACGCTGGCGCTGCGCCTGTTCGGCGAAGGCCGCGCGATGTATGGCAGCGACTGGCCGGTGTGCATGGCGGGCGCCACGTGGAAGGAATCGATGGCCTGCTTCACGCAATCGATGGGCCCGCGCACGGAAGCCTATCGCGAGGCGATTCTCGGCGGCGCGGCGGCGGAGTGGTACGGCTTGGGGACTTAAGGCTTAGATCTCTTCAATTCCGTACGAAGGGCCATGGAGAGACGCGGATCATTGTCCAGATTGAGCCACGCATCCGGGAAGTGCTTCTGGAAGTGAATATTCATTTTCGCGATTGCCCAGTAGCCGTTCCCGTAGTCGACGCCTTTTGCCGGGCTCACAATACCGTCGTGCACGGCGTTCGGGTCGCCGCCCTGTTCGACAAAAAAGATCCAGAAGCCGGTAATGGCGTCCATGCGCCCGTTTACCTGGATCGCGGGCAATCGAACGCCGGCGTGGGCCTTGGTGCCCAGAATGTTGTTGTTGACCAGCTCCCTCAGAAAGAACTGCACAAGCTCCACGTCGGTCGCTTGATTCGGATTCTCGACTTTACAACCGACATGCTTGGACACATTCCAGATGAACGGGAGCTTTTCCTTGTTGTATCCAACGGCAAGTTTATACGCCACGCATAACCTCCGATTGCCATTAATATAACAAGGACGTGCGCGGCGTTACTGGGCAGGTTTGCCCATCACGGTGACGACAATCTCGCGGTGGCGGGATTTATCGTCGAAGTCGCAAACCACAATCTGCTGCCACGTTCCCAGGCGCAGGTGGCCGCCCGTGATCGGGTAGGTCGCGGAGGTGCCGAGCAGCGCGCTGCGCAGGTGGGCAAAGCCGTTGTGGTCGCCCCAGCGCTGGTTGTGGGCGTAGTTGTCGTGGACGGGCGCGATCTGGTCGAAGGCGCGTTCGAGATCGGCCACGGCACCCGGCTCATATTCAATGGTGGTGATGCCGAGCGTCGAACCCACGCCCGACACATTCGCCGTGCCGGTGACGACACCGCTTTCAATCACGATGCGTTCGACACGCGTGGTGATGTCCTGCACGTCGCACATGCCTTCGGTGGGGAGCTGAATCGTCTTTTGGAAGACGGTCATTTAGTGCGTGCCGGTGGTCACGCTGATCTCGCGGAAGTAGACGATGGACTCGGCATCGTGGTTCTGCACGCCGATGTAGCCGGAATCGGGACGCGGCCCGCGCACGGGTTCGTACCACATCTTGCGGTCAGGCACGGCCTGCGTGCCGTCGAACTCGTTGACGATCTCGCCGTTCAGCCGCACCGTGGTCCGCTGGCCCACCATGGTGATGTCCATCGTGTTCCACTCGCCGTTGGCTTTCTGGAAGCCCTTCTTGGTTTTGCTGAGCGAGTAGAGCGCGCCGGTGGCATGCCACTCGTCGCCGCCGGCGTCAATTTGCACCTCATAGCCGTTGTGTACGCCGTACCAGGCGTCCTTCGCCGGCTCCGGCATGCGGATGAAGATGCCCGAGTTGCCGCGCCCGCCCGCCGTCTTGAAGACGACGCGCAGCGTGCAGTTGCCGAACTTTTCGCGTTCGTAGACGAGCAGACCCATGCCGCCCACGGTTTTCAGCAGTCCGCCCTCGACGGCAAAGCTCCCCCATCCGGCCATCTTCCAGCCGGTGAGGTCTTTGCCGTTGAAGAGCTTTTTGTGTTCCGAGGCAAAGGCGCCGGGCGCGCACATCGCCGCGCAGGCGAGCGCCGCCGCGAACAGCCCCGGGCGCGGCATGGCCTTAATTGACCTTCTTCTTGGCGTCGGCGGCGGCCTTGGTGGCATCCACAAGGGCCTTGGCCTTTTCGTACTTCTTGGTGAAGCGCTGCACGCGGCCCTCGGTGTCGATCAGCTTCTGCTTGCCCGTGAAGAACGGGTGGCAGTTGGAGCAGATTTCCACGCGGATGTCGCCTTTGTGCGACGAGCGGGTCTTAAACTGATTCCCGCATGCGCAAACGACACCGACTTCTTCGTACGCGGGGTGAATTCCGGCTTTCATGGAAGGAAAATCCTTTCGGTCAAACTACGAGGGAAGGCACACCGCACACGCATCGGCGCGGGGAGCGCTTCCAAGTATCAGTGTAGCAAAGGCGTCAAATGGGGGAGGCGGCGGGGCAGGGCTGCGGTCCGCGGCGGGGCCGCGCACGCGGTTGGAGGTGGTTCCAGGAACACCGTTGGAGGTGGGTCTGGGCTGCGGTCGGCGTTGGGGCTGGGCACGCGGTCCGCGGCGGGAGGCGCCCGCGCCGGGTCAAAACTCGGCCCGGTAGGCCACCATCGCCGCCGCCAGCAACAGCAGGCCGCCCACCGGGGCGCTGAGCTTGCGGCCCCAGGGAAGATTCTTTTCCAGGGCCATGACGATGCCGAGGATGAGCATCCAGCCCAGGCTGCCCGCGCCCATCAGAAACATGAGCAGCATGAGCGACCAGCAGCAGCCCACGCAGTAAATGCCGTGGTCGATGCCAATCCGGGCGGCCTGCCACGCTTCCCTGCCGCCCTGCCAGCGGGCGATGAGGAACGACATGGGAGTACGGCACTTCTCCAGGCAGGCGTACTTGAGAGAGGAGAACTGGTAGAGGCCGGCAACGGCGAGCAGTGCCGCCGGAAGGGCCCAGGGGGAGGCTTGCACCCAGCTCCACCGGCCGGCGATGCCGCCCAACAGCCGACCGGCCAGTTGTGCAACGATGCCGAACAGAATCCACACGGCGAGGTAGCCCGCAACCAGGAGCGCAATGAGGCCCGCCGAGTTCGGCCGGCTGCCCGCCATGCGGCGGAACAGAAGCAGCAGCGGAACCGCCGTCGGGAGCATCATCGCGACGGTCATCAGCGTCCAGCCGAGGACGAACAGAGCGCCATAGTAGAAGAGGCCGCTCCCGGAGAGATTCACGTGGCGGGCGCCATGCATGAGCAGATGCCCGCCCGGCGAGCGGCCCCAGAGCCACAAGGAAAGCCATGCCAGAAGGGCGAGTGTGCCGATGCTGCCGGCCAGAACGTAGTCAGGCCACGAAACGGAAGCTTCCCTGGATGGCATTGCGGTTCTGGAGATCGACATCCGGCAGTCCGAACTGCGCGGTCGTGCGCTGATAGCGCGTGGCCTTGCTGACGTATGCGGGCGAACCGGGAATGGTGGAGAAGATGCTGTCGTTGAGCGTGGTGTTATTGCCGGTCGCGCCCACGTAGGGATCGATGCGGGCGTCGAGGACCTTGTCGATTGACAGCGTCCCTCTGCCCTCGTTCACTTCAAAGCGGATTTTGGCGCGCTGCACGGCGACGATTTCGCCCACCAGCTTCACGAGGTCGGCAACGGGACCACCGGCTTGGCCGGAAAACACCTTCATCAGCGCGGCCTCCTGGGCCGGCGACGCGTTGTCGTCGACAAACACGGCGGCCTTCCAATTTCCCTGAAACACATTGCCGGGAATGCGCGCGACCATGGCCATGGTGAGACCGCCGACCGGGAGCCCGTCGATGGTCCCTTTTTCGATGTGATAGGAAACCACACCGTCGCATGTGCCGTTGTCGGGATCCTCGCCGATCCAACAGGGGCACAGCACTTTGCAGTCGCAGACTTCCAGGAGCTTTCCTTCGAGTTCGTATCCCATACCCGCACCTCGTGGCAAAATTGCCGTCCGGGAGTATACCGGAAACGGGCCGCGACGTTAAGGGGGGCGACCGGTCATCGCGAGCGACGGCGGAAGCCGGTTGGCGGAATCGCGAGCGACGGCGGAAGCGGGTTGCCGTCGCCACGCGATGCGCCCGGCGCACGGGAATAGTGCGCGAGCGAGCCGGATGTAGCGTGCATGAATGATTGGACTCGGCGCGGATGGTTGACGGCGGGAGCCGGAGTGTTGCGCGCGGCGGCGGCGCCGACGATGCTAAGCGCCCAAGCCCCGGAACTCACTGGCAAAGCGGGCGACTGGATCAATACGGACCATCCACTCAGCCTCCGCTCGCGGCTGGGCCAGGTGACCGTGGTGCACTTCTGGACGTTCGCCTGCTGGAACTGCAAGAACAACCTGCCCATCTACAACCGCTGGCACACAGGTTTCGGTCCGCGTGAGGTGGCCTTGATCGGCATTCACACGCCGGAGCTGGACCGCGAGCGCGACCCGGCCCAGGTGCGCGCCAAGGTGAAGGAGTTCGCCATCGAACACGCCGTGCTGCTCGACAACGGCTATGTGAACTGGCGGCGCTGGAACCAGCGGTTTTGGCCCTGTGTGTATCTGGTGGACCGCAAAGGGCGCATTCGCGCGCGCTGGGACGGAGAGATGAACTACGGCGGTCTGCGCGGCGAAGAGCGGATGAGCGCGGAGATCGAGCGGTTACTCGGGGAGCCGGCCTGAAGGTCCGCTTACCGGGCGATGGTGCCCGCCTCCAGGCCCTTCTCCATCGAATAGCGCGCGCCCACCGCCCCGGTGGAGGAGTTGGCGCGCGTGAGCCCGGCGAGCGCCCGGATGCGGTAGAGCGCTTCCACGCCCGTGCAGTGCGCGCCCATGAGAACGCGCAAGCCCTGGGCTTTGAGCTGGGCGGCGGTCCAGGCGAGCGTCTCGTCGGAGGCAGGAAACAGGTGGATGCCGCCGATGACCGCTTCCACGCGCGGCGAGGCGACCTGGGCGCGGGCGTGTTCGGCGATGTTCACGATGCCCGCGTGGCCGCAGCCGGTGACGATCACCAGTCCGCGAGCCGTGTTGGCGATGAGCGCCATGTCTTCGGGCAGATTGTCTTCGGTGGTGGAGCCATCGGGCAAGCGGACACGTCCGCTGCCGCTCCAGTTGCGCTCGGGATGCTTGCGCGGCACCGGACCGGTGAGCCACAGGCCGGGCGCGATCGCGCGGAAGTTGTCCACTTCGATCACCTCGCCTCCGGTGGCGCGGTAGGCGGCCAGCAGATCGGCGGCCGGCGTCCAATTCGGGTTGCTGGAAAGCCGTGGATAGGCGAACCCCTTGGCCACCCAGAGGCGGCTCAGCGCCTTCGGGTTCTTCGCCATCCCCTGCTTGCGCAAGGTAAGCAGGCCGCCGGTGTGGTCGCCGTGGGAGTGGCTGAGGATCACGTCTTCCACCGTCGAGAGGTCCACCTGCAACTCGGCGATGTTGATCGAGACCGTGTCGGGCCGGTTGCCGGTGTCGAACAGGATGCGCTTGCCGCCGCTTTCGATGAGCGCCGCAAAGCCCCATTCACCGATGCCGCGCGGGTCGGCGGTCTGGGTGCTGAGAACGGTCACGCGGAAGCCGGGGGCTTGCGGAGGCTGCGCCGCAAGCGTGGCCGCGGCGAGGAAAAGCGAGGCACGGAGCATGACTTCAGTATGGCGCTTGGATGGCCTCGAATTGCATGTCGTTGAAGCCGGCGAGCTGGCTCTCGGGACCGGGGCCCCGCCTGGTGAGCGTGGTCGCATTCAGCGTTCCCTTCGAGGCCCACACGATGCGGCTGCCGTCGAACACCGGCCACTCCCACCCGGGCATCGGATGGATGCGGCCCGTGGCGGCGTGCACCAGCGCGTGCTCTTCCCAATGGCAGCCGCGGCCGGGATCGTGCGGGAAGCCGGAGCGCAGGTACTTGCGCAAATTCCAGCCGTTTTGCGCCGTCTTGTCGTAGACGGCGGCGTCCCCCGGGACCGGTGTCCAGCCGTTCCGCTCTAAACGCATTGCGGGTAGGCCTACCCAGCGGCGCGCCTCCTGGTCGCGCGCAAGTTCGTTGCTCTCCCGCAGAGGCTTCTCGCAGACTCCCGAGAGCCAGTAGGATCGTGGTCCCGTAAAGACTCCGCCCCCGCCCCATGTGTCGCCTTGCGGGTAGAGCGTGATTGCCTTCAAATAAGGCGCGCGGGAGATGGCCGTGTAGGAACCCTTCGTCTCCGACTGCCAGCGCCCGTTGAGCGCGAAGTAGATCAGATACTTTCCATCAGTCGACAGATCGCAGCGCTCTTCGTAGATGCGCCCGCGAATCCACTGCCCCAACTGGAACTCATCCTTGGCGCGATTCCACCCGATGGTGCACACCGACTTTGCCGGACCGCGCCGGATGATAACGCCATAAGGCCTGTCGCGGGCGAGAAGCACATGCAGACGCGCCGGGAATTTCATGGCGATGGCTCAGCGGCGGGCCGGGAACAGGATCTGGAACTCGGTGCCGCGCCCCGGCTCGGATTCGAGGGTCAGGCGCGCGCCGTGGCGTTTGGCCACGCGGTCGACGATGGTGAGTCCCAGGCCGCGGCTTCCCTCGTTGCCGCCGCGCGTGCTGAAGAACGGCTGGAAGATCTGCTGGTGCAAAGCGTTCGGAATGCCGGGGCCGGTGTCGCGCACGCGCAGCAGCGTGCCGCGCGCATCGGCGGAGGTAGCGAGCAGAATCACGCCGCGCGGTTCGGTCTGTGAGGCGATCGCGTCGCGCGCGTTGAGCGCGAGGTTCAACGCCAACTGGTGCAGCTCGACCGAATCGCCCAGCACGGGAGGAAGTTTCTCGTCGAGCTGCGTGCGGAGGAGTACGCCCGCGGGCATGGTGGCCCGCAGCAGCACGGCGATCTCGCGGATGGAGGCGTTGAGATCGACCGGCTCGTGGCG
>CAYUZM010000045.1:0-14804 GCA_964449665.1 uncultured Solibacteraceae bacterium | reverse complement strand
CCGAAAGCGGCCACGCCTTCGATGCCATTTACTACGAGGCCAATCGAGCAGGGGGCACGCTGGAATCGCTTATCGAGTTGTTCTCGAACCTCCTTGCAATAGGGAAAAACTCGAACAGTAACAACAGTGGGGAGCGCTACTTTGAGCTTGCCGTCGAAGAGGCTATGCGCGCCGCGATCGTTCTCATTCGGGATTCCGGCGAGCGGATGTCGATCGGCAACATCAACCGCGTGATGCAATCCCTTCCCTCTCAAATCGGACAGGAAAATGAAGCGGAGTGGCAGCTCAACTCCTATTCGGGAAAGCTCCTCAATGCAATAAAGCAGCGCCAAGACAGCCTTACGCCGGATCAGTGGGACGATCTGGAAAACGTCTTTATCTACGCCTTTCAGAAGTGGCCGGGGCTCGACGTTCGTACCCGCAGCAACGTAGAGAGTACCTGGTCGGGGATGTGCAACAGATTCCTCTACAACCCTCTGTCTCGCATATTCAACGGCGGGAAATGCACCATCATCCCAGAGCTGACGACCTGTGCCGCGAAGATCATCGTGATCGACTTCCCCCTCTTGACTTGGAACGAGACCGCTCGCCTCATCGCCTGCATGATCAAGCTCGTGTTCCAGCGCGCCTATCTGAGGCGGGATGTCACTCAGTATCCGACGCCCGCTTTTATTTGGCAGGACGAATTTCAGTATTTCGTCAATCCCAAAGGCCGCGACAACGCATTTCAGCAGACTTGCCGCAGCGCTCGGATTGCCAATGTCTGCGTAACACAAAACATCCTGAACCTCTCCGAGGAGCTGGGCGAACAGCAGCCAGGTTCCAAGACAAAGTCCTTTCTCGGAAACCTCGCTCTTAAGATTTTCCACCAGCAAAACGATACCGACACCAATGAATACGCGGCCAACCTCATTGGGAAGGAATACAAACACCTGAAGAGCAGCCATATCTCAGGGACGAACCTGAGTGTCGGTAAGCAGGAGCATCTCATGCACAAGGTAGAACCCGACGAATTCACTCGACTCAAGAAACCCAGCCCGTCCGATCCGGTTTCCACCGCGATTGTCTACCAGGGCGGAAAGACATTCCACGACGGCCACAACTACCTTGCCGTCAACTTCTCCCGTTAAGCCCGAAAGCAACTCTTGAAGGGCAACCTAAAACTCAAATCTAAGGACACGTAATGCAATCTCCAAGGACAACACCCAATCTCGGCATTCTCGCATTGGCGTCGAGTTTTGCCCATGCAGGAAATGGCCGTCAACTGCAAAGCATTTTCCAGTTCTTCACGCTGCTTCTCGACATGTTGATGCAGCCGAAATTCGCAACTCAGTACTACACGCTCACCCAGGTTTTCACAAACGTCGTGACCTCCTGGCTGGCAATCACCATCACCGGAGGACTGAGCTGGGCCCTCGATGTTTTTTACTTCAAGGGCACAGGGCAGATGACGCTCGTGTCAACGTGCGTGTTGCACATGGGCTTGCTCATTCTGATTGGCTATCACGCCTACAGGCTTGGTCGGCTCTACATCGACCAGGATCTCGAATCCGATAGCGAATCCGACGGGCCCCCTTTGCGGATATTCCGGTGGTTCCCGAATGGCGATCACTGGGGTTACACAAGGATGTTTTGGCAGCCGCTCATTGCGAGTGTTGCCTTCACCATCCCCGCCCTTCTGGGGATCATTCCCCTGCTGTTCCCGCTATATATCTACATGTGCAGCTTCGCCCTATTCATGCGGGCGCTAGCGACATGGCATGAGGGCTGGTGCTACTCCCGCTCCGTGCGGGATCAGAACCATCGCGCCGCCATCATCCAAGGCATTGCCGACGGCGCAGTGCCCCCAACGACAATCGGCCGCATCGCGCTGTGCGGTGTTTCGGATGCGACCCCGCCGCAACAACGCAAGACCATCTACATGGACATGGCCGGTCTCACGCCAGAGATGCAGGCCATGCTGTCCCCGGTGGACAAAGCCGCATGATTTTCGGGGCCTTCGTAAGCGGGCCCTGACAATACCAACCTTTGAAAGGAGCAAGGGCATGAACAAAGCAGGTGAAGTTGTGGCGCGCATGATCGCGCGTCGAGTCGTTCTGTATCTCGTCACAGGGCCGATTCTCGGGGAACTCCTCGCAGGCACTGCGGACGCCGCTGACATCGCTAGCGCAGCCGTCGAAGTCTGTTGCTGAGGAAGGAGATGTTATGGAAGGTCATGGGTCAGTAACCATCGTGAAGATCGTCGCTGCCATCGTCGAATGGCTGCTTCAAAAGGACTAGCGGATGTACGCACTGCAAATCCTGGTCGCCATTCTTAGAGTGCTCCGCCGACTGCTATTCGGATGAGCGCCCAACTTGAACTCTTACCGCCGGGGCACGCGCCTACCAGTGTTTGCTCCGGCGTTTTTCGAGCATCGTATGCCTCCTCGCAAACCTCCCGTCGCAGCGCTGCAACCCGACTACGATTCGTCACGCCCAGCGTGGGTGACGGCAGTCGTGGAACAGATCGTCTCTCGACTTTGCGACACCATTTCCCTGCCCCAGGTTCAACCCGCACTCCTCAATGTGAAAGATGCCGCGATTTACCTTGGTCGCAGCGAGCAAGCAATCCAGCACCTCATCTTTCAGCGCGAACTTCCCGTCGTGCGAGTCGGTCGGCGCGTTCATCTTGACCGTCGGGACCTTGACGGATGGATCGAGAAGAATAAGTATTGATCGCGCTAGATCTTTTCGTTACACTTAAATATGCCGCGTAAGAGCGATGGTTCCGGCACCCTGTACCAGCGGGGTGATATCTGGTGGGTGAAAATTCACGTGGACGGGAAGCCAGTCTACGAATCCAGCAAATCGAGAAAGAAATCGGACGCGGTACAGCTCCGTGACAAGCTCTTAGCGAAAAAGCACCGGGGTGAAATCACTGGCCGCAAGCCCGACCGTGTCCTCATCGACGAGCTGCTAGACGACCTCATCAAGTCCGACATCGAAGAATCGACCCGATACATCTACACAAAGGTTATTGAGAAGAGTATTAGGCCGTTCTTCGGCAAGCTCCGCGCGCAGCGGCTCACAACGGATTTGATGGATTCGTATCGTGCAAAACGCGTGGCGGCAAAGGCCGCGGATTCCACCATCAACCGTGAGCTGTCTGTTCTAAGAAGCGCCTTCTACAAAGGCAAGAAGCGCACACCGCCCAAGGTTCAGATCATTCCTCACTTTCCAATCGTGAAGGAGACGAATATCCGCACAGGGTTTCTGAACGACGCGCAATACGACGCGCTGAAGGATGCCCTTCCCGACGAGCTTAAGGCTCTGTTCGTCACGGGATTCGTTACTGGAATGCGTCTGGGGGAAATCCTGGCCATTGAATGGAACCAGGTGGACTTCGACGCAGGGTTCATCGTCCTGCAAACGGGCGAGACGAAAAACGGCGAAGGGCGCGGCGTGCCGATTCTCTCCGGTGATATGGAAGACCTGCTGAGGCAGGCGAAGCGCGAACGCGATCACGGTTGGCCGAGATGCAAGCACGTCTTCACACGACAGGGTGAACCGATACGATCTTTTCGGGCCGCGTGGGATAAGGCGTGCGCCGCCGCCGGAGTTCCCGATTTGACCTTCCATGATCTCCGCCGCACCGCCGTTCGGAACATGCGCCGCGCCGGAATTCCGCAAGTCGTGCGGATGAAGATTTCCGGCCACAAAACCGACAGCATGGAGCGCCGCTACAATATCGTGGACGCCGAAGATTTGAACGTCGCCAAGGCCCTTCTGGAGAAGCGCAAGAAGGACGCGTGAGTGTAACGATGATGTAACGATCACGCGAAATGTGGGGATACTCTGCGATACACGCCTCCTTGATTCCTCAGTAGTTTAGGCCTCGCCGATACCCCAGGAAACAGCCATTTCTGGTTTCAGGTTCTAGTGTTCGCAAGGACGTGGAGGTTCAAGTCCTCTCATCCGCACCACTCTCAAAACAGTCTAGTTATGAAATCCATTCGGCAGTCTTTGAGGCCAGCCGGTCGAGTGCCGTGATGGCCGCGACGAGATGTTCCTCCCGGGTGTCCTCAATTTTGTTGTGGCTGATTCCGTTGAGGGATTGGACGAACATCATGACGGTAGGGATGCCGGCACGGGAGACTTCGGCGGCATCGTGAAGCGGGCCGGAGGGGAGGTGGAGGGTTGGGCCGGAGGTTTCGCTAATGGCTTGTTCGCAGAGTTCGATCAGGTGAGGGTGGAAGGGGATGGGTTCAATGTTCCAGATGCGCGCCCATTCGACGGTGCAACCCTCCTCTTTGGCGAAGCGTTCGCTTGCGGCGCGGGCCGCCTGATACATTTCGGCTAAGACCGCAGCGTCGAGGTCGCGTTGGTCAAGCGTGGTTTCGCACCGGCCTACTACGGCGGTGACGATGCCGGGGAAGGTTTTGACACTGCCCATAGTGCAGACGGCGTCGGTGTGTTTGCGCGCGATGGGGCGGATTTCGAGAGCGAGCTTGGAGGCTGCGGCAAGGGCGTCGCGGCGTGCGTTCATCGGCGTGGAACCGGAGTGAGCTTCCTGTCCATGGAAGGTGATGGCGTTGCGTTCGACTCCCTTGGTCCCGGTGACAACGGCTAACGGCAGGGCTGCGCGTTCGAGGATGGGACCTTGTTCGATGTGGAGTTCCAGATAAGCCGCTGCGTTGTTCTGTTCAACGGCGGCTTTGGGGAAGTTGTCGATTTCGACACCGCAGCGGCGGAGGGCGTCTTCGAGGAGGATGCCGTCTTTGTCGGGGCGCTTCCGGTCGGCATCGATGGAGGCGGTGCCGGCGAAGGCAGAAGAACCGAGCAGGCTGCGGCCGAAGCGGGCGCCTTCTTCGTCGGCGAAGTCGACGAGGCGAATGGTGATGGGCGGGCGGCCGTTGTATTGAACGGCGAAGCGGCGGAGGATTTCGAGGCTGGCCATTACGCCGAGGCAGCCATCGAGCCAACCGCCATTGGGTACGGAGTCAAGGTGGCCTCCCAGCAGCAGCGCGCGCGGAGATTCGCCGGGGAGGGTGACCCAGTGATTTCCCGCGGCATCGTAGTGGCGCTCGACAGGAAGGCCGGCGACCTTGGAGGTGAACCACTCGCGGGCGCGGAGCCAGGTGCCGGTCCAGGCGACGCGTTGCGCGCCGTTCGCGTCTTCCGTGAGGGCGCGGAGTTCTTTGAGTTCGGCGATGGTGCGTTGGGGATTGAGACTCATGATCGTCAGTGCCAGGTAGGTTCGCGGCGGAGGAGGAGGCCGCGGGTTTTGTCGCCTACGAACTTGCCGTCGCGCACTTGGACTTTGCCGCGCACCGTGACGTGCGTGGGGCGGCCGTCGATTTCCATGCCTTCAAAGCCGTTGTAGTCGTTGTTGACGTGTTGGGTGCGGGCGGAGAGAGTGGAGCTGTGGTTGGGGTCGTAGACGACGATGTCGGCGTCGCTGCCGGCGGCAATGGTTCCTTTGCGCGGGAAGAGGCCGAAGAGCTTGGCGGCGCGGGTGCTGGCGGCGTCGACAAAGCGGTGGATGTCGAGCGAGCCGCGCGAGACGCCGTATGTATAGAGGAGATTGACGCGGTCTTCGATGGCGGGGATGCCGTTAGGGATTTGCGTGAAGGCTTCGGCGCCGAGGAGTTTTTGCGTGGTGTCGAACGGGCAGTGGTCTGTGGCGACGGTGTCAATGAAGGCGGATTGGAGAGCGTCCCAGAGCACCTTGCGATTGGAGGCGTCGCGAAGGGGTGGTGACATGACGTGTTTCATGCCTTCTACGCCGGGGCGCTCGGCGTAGGTCTTGTCGAGGATGAGATGCGGGATAACGGATTCGATGTGGATGCGCACGCCTCGCGATTTAGCGGCAAGGGCGGCATCGAGGGCGGGCTTACAGGAGAGATGGACGACGTAACCGGCGGCTCCTGTGTTTTCGAGGAACGTGGCGAAGCGGTGGGTGCCCTCGGCTTCGACGGATTCCGGGCGGGAGGGTTCGTGCCAGTCGGGTCCGGTCTTGCCTTGGGAGACGAGCAATTGCTGGAGGCGCGCGACGAGTTCGGCGTTCTCGCAATGGGCGGTGGTGATGACGCCGAGTTCGCAGGCAAGGCGGAGGGTTTCGTACATTTCGCCGTCTTCGACGCCGAAGAAGTTTTTGTAGGCGAGGAAGATTTTGAAAGAGGCGATGCCGTCGCGTACGATTTCGCGGAGTTGGCCTTCGGTTTGCGGGTCCCAGCGGGTGACGGACATATGGAAGGTATAGTCGCAGGCGCTCGATGCAGCCGCCTTGGACTTCCAGAGTTCGTAGCCGGCGAGGGTGTCTTCTCCGCGCGAGGGACAGCACATTTCGATGTAGGTGGTGGTGCCGCCGATGAGGGCCGCGATGCTGGCGGTTTCGTGCGTGTCCTTGGCGAAAGTGGACATGAAGGGGAGATAGATGTGGACGTGGGGATCAATGAAGCCGGGGAAGACGAGCTTACCGGTGGCGTCGATGATGTCCGTACCGGGCGGGGCGTCGAGGTTGGCTCCGATGCGGGTGATGGTTTCGTCTTCAGCGTATAGATCGCCGCGGAAGCGTGAGGCGGCGGTAACGATCTCGCCGTTGCGGATCAGTAGGGGCATGGGACCTGCTCCTCATATTAGCCACAGATTCGCACCATTAGGAAAAAGAAGACGCGACGTCAGGTTGGTTGGGAATGTACTGGCCTTGTGGGTTAGGCTTGTTCTCCCTCAAAGATTTCTTCGGACGCCAATTCGGGCTCGCGCATCAGCACAACGTGCGCGCAAGCGGAAACGGCGAAACCGACGAACCAAGCGTAGTCATATAGCCAGCGCAGCGGGGGCGCGGCGAGGCCGCACAGGGCCACGGCGACTCCGGCGCCCGTGGCCACCAGGGCGCGATAGTTGTAGCCATTCGCATATTCATAAGGACCGCCGCGCGCATAGAGCGCTTCGACGTCGAGGCGGCGCTTGCGGATGAAGTAGTAGTCGGCGATCATGACGCCGGCAATCGGCCCCATGAAAGCGGAGTAGCCGATGAGCCAGCCGAACACGTAAGAGCCTGCGTCGGCGAGGAGTTTCCACGGCATCATGCAAAGTCCGATGATGCCGGTGATGAGGCCTCCGGTGCGGAAGGAGATGTACTTGGGGGCGAGGCTGGCGAAGTCGTTCGCGGGGGAGACGACGTTAGCGGCGACGTTGGTGGTGAGAGTGGCGATCAGTATAACGACCAGCGCGACGAGTGCGGCGACGGGTTGATTGAAGCGGGCCATGAGCGCAACGGGATCCCAGATGGGTTCGCCAAACAATGCGGCAGAGGCCGAGGTGACGGCGACTCCGACGAAGGCGAAGAGAGTCATGGATGGCGGAAGGCCGATGGCTTGGCCGATGACTTGCGCGCGTTGCGAGGTAGCGTAGCGGGTGAAGTCGGGAATGTTGAGCGCGACGGTGGCCCAGAAGCCGACCATGCCGGTAAGGGCGGGAACGAAGAAGGCTAAGAACTCGGCGTTCGATTGAAAGCGGCTGGGCTGGTTGAGCATGGGTCCGAAGCCGCCGGCTTGCGAGGTGACCCACCAGAGCAGCAATGCGGAGGCGGCGATGAGAAAAGGAGCGCCGAAGGCGTCGAGAAACTTGATGCATTCCAGGCCGCGCCAGACGACGTACATGTTGAGTCCCCAGAAGAGAAGGAAGCAGACGGCTTCCGTTGCGGGGATGTTGGCGGCGGGCCAGACGATTTTGAGCATGGTGGCGATGGCCTGGCCGCCGATCCAGGTTTGAATGCCGAACCATCCGCAAGCGACGATGGCACGCAAAACGGCCGGGACGTTGGCGCCCTTGACTCCATAGGAGGCGCGGATGAGCACCGGAAATGGGATGCCGTACTTGGTTCCGGCATGGGCGTTGAGGAGCATCGGTACGAGGACGATGAGGTTGCCAAGCAGGATGGTGCCGATGGCCTGCCACCAGTTCATGCCGCCGGAGATGAGGCCGGAAGAGAGCATGTAAGTGGGCACGCAAACGGACATGGCGATCCAAAGCGAGGCGTAGGCGTAGACGCCCCAGGTGCGTTGTTCGGCGGGAACGGGGAGAAGATCGCCGCTGGAGAGTGTGGGGGCGCAAATCATGATTGGATGGGTTCCTCCGTGGCGGCGGTTCGTTCGGCCCAGGATTGGCGGGCGAGGCCGGGGTCGACACGCTTCATGCTGATGCACGAGTCGACCGGGCAGACCAGCGCGCAGAGATTGCAGCCGACGCATTCGGCCTCGTCGATATGAGGGATGCGGGCTGCGGGCGTGCGGCCGTGGGGCACGCTGTCTTGGGCGGGTTTGGAGACGGGCGAGTAGGCGATGCGTGCGCGGCTGGCGGCTTCGATGGCAGCGGGCGGTTGGTGGCCACCGGCGGGGTCGAAGTGGATGCACTGATGCGCGCCATCCCAGCAGGCAACGTAGCAGAGGTCGCACCCGATGCATTTGGCGGGATCGATGGCGGCGACGATTTTGAAATTGAGGTTAAGGTCTTTCCAATCGCGGACGCGTGGCACGGAGAGGCCGCGGAAGTCCTCGATCGTGGCGTAGCCTCTATCGTCCATCCAATTCGAGAGGCCGTCTGCCATGTCTTCCACGATTCGGAAACCGTAGGGTATGGCGGCGGTACATACCTGCACGGTGCCGGCGCCGAGGAGGATGAACTCGGCGGCTTCGCGCCCGGTGGCGACGCCGCCGATGCCGGAGATGGGGAGCGTAGATTCAAGGTCGGAGGCGAGCTGCGGGCACATATGCAGTGCGATGGGTTTGACCGCGGGGCCGCAGTAGCCGCCGTGGCTCGATTCGCCGTCGACATTGGGGCGCGGGACGAGAGTGTCGAGATCGATGCCGGTGATGGAGTTGATCGTGTTGATGGCCGAAAGGGCATCGGCGCGGCCCCGTTTGGCGGCGCGAGCGACGGTGCGGATGTCGGCGATGTTGGGCGTAAGCTTGACGATCACGGGCGTGCGGGCGACCTCTTTCACCCATTCGGTGATCATGCAGGCGTATTCGGGGACCTGTCCGACCGCGCTGCCCATGCCGCGTTCGCTCATGCCGTGAGGGCAGCCGAAGTTGAGCTCCAGGCCGTCGGCGCCGGCGTCTTCGGAACGGCGGACAATGTCGTGCCAGGTTTCGCGGCGCGATTCGACCATTAGCGAAGCGATGATGGCGTGTTTGGGATAACGGCGTTTCACCTCGGAGATCTCGCGCAGGTTGAGATCGATGGGACGGTCGGAGATGAGTTCGATATTGTTGAAACCGGCGATACGCAGGCCTTTCCAATCCATGGCCGAGTAGCGCGAGCTGACATTGGTGATGGGTTCGCCGATGGTCTTCCAGACTGCCCCGCCCCAGCCTGCGTCGAAGGCGCGCATGATTTGATCGCCGCAGTTGGTGGGCGGTCCCGAGGCGAGCCAGAAGGGGCTGGGGCTGTGGATGCCCGCGAAGTTGACATTGAGATCAGCCATGGAGCAGCTCCCGGATGGCGAGGGCGGCGCGCTTGCCTTGGGCAACGGCATCGACGACTTCGCTGCCGCCGTTGGCGCAGTCGCCGCCGGCGAAGTATTTGGGGTTGGAAGTTCGCCCGGTGGCGGGGTCGATGACGACGACGCCGTCGCGGAGTTCCACGTTTGCGGTTTCGAGCAGGCTGCCGAGTTTCGATTGGCCGACGGCGGCGATGACGGTTTCGCAGGGCAGGACAAACGTTGCGCCGGGCTCGGGTTCCATCTGGCGACGTCCGGATTGGCTGGCCGAGAGGAGGCGCATGCGCTGGCATTCGATGCCTTCCGGCCGGCGCGCGATTGGGGCGGCGAGGAACTCCATGCGCACGCCTTCCGCGCGCGCGTGTTCAATCTCAAAAGCAAAGGCCGGCATCTCGCTTTCCGAGCGGCGGTAGACGAGAATGACCGTGGAGGCGCCGAGCCGGTGGGCGGCGCATGCGGCGTCAATGGCGGTGTTTCCTCCACCGATGACCGCGACGTGCCCGCCAGTGGGGATGGGCGCTCCGGACTTGTAGGCTTCGATGAACTGCAACGCATCGATCGTGTGGGGACCATCTTCGCCGGGCAACTCGAGCGGGAAGCCATCCCCCAGGCCTGCCCCGGCAAAGATGACATCGAAGCCGCGTTCGAGGCTGGCGAGAGACATGTCTTCGCCAATCGTGCAGTTCGTAACGAACTCGGCTCCGAGCGAACGGACGAACTCGACCTCGCGCAGGCTCTCACGGGCGCGGAGCTTGTATTCGGCGACGCCGTGCGTATTCAATCCGCCGGCGCGGGGTTTGCGTTCGAAGATCGTAACGGCGATGCCCGCGCGCCGCAGCTCGGCGGCGCAAGCGAGCGAAGCCGGCCCGCCGCCAATGCAGGCGACTTTGAAGGGCAGCTCGCGCGAGGGTAACCAGGGAACCTTGGCGCCATTGTTATAAAAGTGCTCCATGGCGTGACGCTGAAGAGCGCCGATGGCGATGGGCAGTTCGCCGCGTGAATGGAGGACACAGGAGCCTTCGCAGAGGACATCGACCGGGCAGGCTTTCGAGCAACTCAGTCCGAGGACGTTGGCGTCCAGAATCCGCAGCGCCGAACCGCGGAGATTGCCGTTGGCGATCTTCTTGATGAAGCCGGGCACGTCGATGTGCGTGGGGCAGGCCGCCGTGCAAGGAGCGTCAAAGCAGTTGAGACAGCGGTGGGCCTCCAGCACCGCGGACTGTGGGGCCAGCGGCGGATGGAGATCCGGGAACAGCGATTCGATGGGTAAGGCACTCATAGGAGGATTTCGCAAATTACGTGTCCTTCCACGCCGGGCAAATGGAAGTCGCGGCCGCCGTGGCGGTAGGTCAACTTGGTGTGTTCGAGGCCCATCTGATTCAGTATCGCCGCCTGGAAGCCATGCACATGGCGCTGGTCTTTGGCGGCCACATAGCCATAGTCGCCCGATTCGCCGTAGGTGCTGACGGGCTTGATGGCCCCCGCCGCCTTCAGTGGGTAGCGGTAGCCGAGTTTGCGGCCGAATTGGGAGGTCCATACGACCAGAGTTTCGTCGAGCATCCCGCGCCCTTCCCGATCGTGGATGAGACCGGTGATGGCCTGATCCACATTCAACGCAAGTGGAGTGTGCGTACGCATATCGGCGTGCGCGCCCCAATTCTTTAGCTGCAGCGAGCCGATGTCAATCAGTTTGATGAAGCGCGCCGCGTTTGGCCAACCGCCGGGCGACCCGGTATTTCCAGGCGAACCCCTTCGTGCTGCCACGTTCCAGGCCGTATCAATTGAGGGTTACGCTAGCTTGGCGAAGACTTTGCGCGCGGCCTCCAATGTGTCGGCGACGTCGCGGTCGTCGTGCGCGGCGGAGACATAGACGCGTCCCTCGGGCAACAGGAGGACTCCTTCGTCGAGCATGGCGGGCAGATAGCGGTCCAGAATATCCTGGCGGCGATCCATCATCTGCCGGTAATCATGCAGTTCGGCGCGATCGGTGAAGTGCACCCAGAAGCAGGAACCCACGCCGGAGACAAGAACGGGGAGGCCGGCGGAGGTTGACGCCTCGCGCAGTCCCGCCATGAGGCGCTCGCCGGTAGCGCGGGCACGATTTAGAGCGGCGCCATTGTCGCGCATGAGTTCGTCAAGCGCTGCGTTGGCGACTGCAAGCGAAACGGGATTGCCGTTGAACGTTCCGCCAAAGCTAACCCCATTACCCACGCGTTCCATGATCTCCGCCTTGCCGGCGGTGACACTGAGCGTGGCGCCTCCCGCGATCGCCTTGCCGAAGGTGGCGATGTCAGGCGTGACATTGTATAGGGATTGGGCGCCTCCGAGATGAACACGAAACCCGGTGATCACCTCGTCGAAGATCAGCAGCGCGCCGTGTTTGCTGGTGATTTGACGAAGACCTTGAAGGAAACCGGGATCGGGCGGAATGCCGCCGCTGTTGCAGAGGATCGGTTCGGTGATGATTGCGGCAATTTCGCCGGGGTGCTGTTCGAAGAGTCTCTCGACGGCTTCCATGTTGTTCCAAGGAGCCACGAGCAGATGCCCGGACTCTTCGTTGAACTGCCCCTGAGAACCGGCAACCAATGTGGGCTTCGTCTCGGGACCCATCTGCGCGACGGCGCCGCGGTAACTCCAGAGGATCGGATCGAACCAGCCGTGATAGTGGCCTTCAAAACGCAGCAGGCGGCGGCGTCCGGTGACGGCACGGGCCAGCCGTATGGCGATGTGGACGGCCTCGCTGCCGCTCGACGTAAAGAGGATCCGCTCGGCGCAGGGCACCAGGGACTGGATCTTTTCGGCGACGGTGAATTCGAGTTCGTGCTGCGCACCGTAGTTGAGCGGGCGCTCGGCTTGCTGCCGGAGCGCTGCCTGCAATGCGGGATGCTTGTGCCCAAGAATCAGCGGTCCCCAGGCGAGCGCATAGTCGATGAATTCATTGCCATCGACGTCCCAGGCGCGTGAGCCGAGCGCATCCTCGAAGTAGAGGGGCACGGGGAGTTTCGCGCGGAAGGGACTGCTGACGCCTCCCACAAGGGACTTGCGCGCGCGATCGAGGAATTCACGCGAGCGTTGGTATTTATTTACTAAAACGTTCATCCTGGTCCTTATCGTTTAAGCCGGCAGGCGCCTGGCGGTGCGGACGATTCAAGCCCGTGTCCCCGCGCGCCGGGAAGTGGCGCATGCGAACGCGCCTATGAACATGGCGCGCAGCGCACGCGCATGGCGGTTGGCATCGAGCGAATCAGCAAGCGCGGGTTTGGGCATTGTGATGTCCATTCAAAAGGATGGCGCGTGGACCGCTTCCAGTCAACGCCGCTCTCATGGCGCCACGATCCAGCATTGTGAGTGCGCGCTGGCATTTCGTCGCGCCGATGTGGAGTCGAGGGATTCGCGTTAACTTGGTTCGTGTGACGCCACGCGGGTGACGGCGAGCGAACGGACATCGAAGCAGACGGCGGCGCGGCAGGTGAGCGTCTGTTCGGCGACTCCGCCCCGAGGGCAGTTGCGTAAAGGGAATAAGCAGACCGATGGCGCCGATCCAACAAACCCTCGAACTGATTCGCGAACGGCTGAACGGCTATTTGCAGGCCGCCGATCCAGCGAGAGAAGACTGGGTCACGCTCTCGAATCTCGCCGGCCATGAGGGGCGTGAATTGGATCGGACGAGGAATAAGGTGGTGATGTTCCTGGCCAACATCCAACACGAAACAACAAGCAGAAACTACCTGCGGACTGCCCCCGTGGGCGGACACAGTTCTGCGCCTGTGACGCCACCAGTGCACGTCAATCTGTTCGTGTTGCTTTACGCGAACTTCTCCGACCAGAACTATCCGCAAGGTTTGGGGATGATCTCGCGCACGATTCAGTTCTTCCAGGAGAACCCGTACTTCGACCACCAGAACTTACCAGGGCTGCCTCCGGGCGTGGACAAATTGGCGTTCGAGCATTTGAATCTCAACGAAACTGGGCTGAGTGACCTGATGGGGCTGGCCGGAGTGAAGTACCTGCCGTCGGTCTACTACAAAGTGCGCATACTCCCGTTCCAGAGCGATGGGGGATTGGGGCAGGGGCCGCCGCGTTGACTAGCGAGACGCGGCCAGTGGGTCAAGGGCATGTCACGGCGCGGCGTGCTTTCGGTGGATGACTTGGGTATCGAGAATGGTACGCCGATCATCCTCGCGAAGCCTGACGAGGCGGGCGTCCACAACCGGCATACCGATCGCGGCGCCGGCGCGTTCGACTCCAGCGCGCGGCTCGTTGTGAACGAGATAGCCACCGTCGCGCAACATGAACTGAATGTTTGCCAGCGCAAGCGATAGATCCGCGTCAGAGAGATAGAGCAGGATGTTCGTTGCAACCACCAGGTCGTACTGAGGCGCGGGCACCAAGCGTTCGGAGACGATATTCAGCCGCGTGGCGCGAACCGCG
The DNA here is from genome assembly GCA_964449665.1 of uncultured Solibacteraceae bacterium. GTDB lineage: Bacteria > Acidobacteriota > Terriglobia > Bryobacterales > Bryobacteraceae > JAFLBB01. Next base: position 889 of record CAYUZM010000045.1, on the reverse strand, counting down.
CTTGCCGATTGCGCCGGCACTTGGATCAAACGCGAACGCAGGTTGCCGCCGGTCGCCGTTCCAATGGCGCGCCCGAAGTTTTCGAAGTACCGGAGGTACTCATCTGGTCCGTCGTGTCGGAAGATCGTGAGCGAGACCGGCTTAGGGCGATCGCGAAGGAAGTGGGCGACCACGCGCGGATTCACATCGACACAATGGATCGCAAGCGACTCGGGAGAGGCCATGCCCAACTGGAGCAGCGCGTCCATGACGCCGTAAGGTTGAATGCTCTGCGGTGCAACGGCGTCGCGCAGTCCCGTGCGGGGCGCGTAGTCGAGACCGGGACCGACAATCATGACCTTGTTCACCTTGTTCGGGGCGGGCTTGGCGGCAAGCGACCGCAGGGCGAGATAGACCGGAAAATTGGCATCGAAACCGCTGTCGGTGCTGAGGCCGCGATTCTGGTAGAGCGAGGCGACGAACTCGCGCCGGCCGTCACCTTCCCGTTCGCGCGACTGGTGCTCCTTCGTCCTCAAGAACGCCATGGCGCGCGTAAAATCGCGCCGCCACTGTTCCAGGCCGCCGTCGAGGCTGCAGAAATAGCGGAAGCGTTCGTCGGTAGACGGCTTTCGACAGGCGGAACGAAATTCGTCCAATCGCCGTTGTACCGCCGGTGGCACGGGCTGGTCTTCCAGCCATCCACCGGCGACCAGCGCGGGCTCAATCGGGTCCGCTGATGTAAACAACGACGACTGCAGGATGTAGTAGATGCGGGCTTCCCGTTCGCCGTCGAGCACTCTCAGCGCAGTTTCGCGATCCACGCCGGCGCGGTATCGGTCAAACGCGGTTGGATCGCCGAATTCCGGAGCTACGGACTGGAGCACACGCGGGAGATCCCGCCATTGGATGT
>CAYUZM010000044.1:0-14934 GCA_964449665.1 uncultured Solibacteraceae bacterium | reverse complement strand
TGTTGAACTGGCCGCCTGCCAAGATTTTCATGGGCGATGTGGGCAGCGGCTTCTTGGGATACATGGTGGGCGTGATGATGCTGATGGGCGCGCGTAGCGATCCGGCGGCGGGAATTTGGCCGTTTGTGATTCTCTCGTCCACGTTTGTTGTCGATAGTACGGTTACGCTGGTGCGCCGGATGGCGACTGGGCAGAAATGGTCGCAGCCACACCGGAGCCACGCCTACCAGCATGGAGCGCAGCGGTGGGGGCATCGTGCCGTGACGTTGGCGTTTCTCGGAATCAACCTGGCATGGGTATTGCCAATGGCGGTGCTGGCCCGGGCCTATCCGATGGCGGGCTTTGGGTTGGCTTTGTTCGGGAGGCTGCCGTGGATTGGCGTGGCGCTTCGAATGCGCGCTGGTTTGGCTCAGACGGGTGTTGAACGATAGTGGTAGGAGAAGATTGATGGAGATGCTAGAAGGGCACATCATGCGGCGCTTGCGGGCTCATCACGGAGCCAGCGCTCTAGCGGCGGAAGGTGTCCTTCTGACGTTGTCAGCGGGCGCCGCCTTTTTCCTGCGGGAAGGTACAAAGTTCGGGACAGCCGAACTGGAGTTGTTCCTCAAAATTCTCAGCGTGTATCTACCGGTGAAGGCGATGGCATTCGTCGCATTTCAGGCGCACCGGTTTTCCTGGCGGCATACCTCGATTCACGAGATGACGACGCTGGCACTGGCCAACGGAGCGGGTTCGGTGCTGGCGGCGGCGGCGTGTTATCTCTGGCTGGGCGGACGGCTGCACTGGTCTTTCTATGCGTTCGAATGGCTTTGGGCGAGCGTATTTACCTCGGGCGCCTGTGCGGTGGTGCGGCGGATACAGGAGACATCGGCCGGCAAGCAGGAAAAGGGCCGGCAACGGCTGATTGCGTTTATCTACGGCGCCGGTTCATTCGGCCGCAGCTTGTTACGGGAGCTACGGGCGAACCCGCATCTAGGGTATGAGATGGCCGGCTTCATCGACGATGATCCGTTGAAGATTGGCACGCACGTGCAGGGCGTGCGCGTGTTGGGAGGATCGGCGGACCTGAAGGCGCTGGCGGTTCAGCACTATGCAAGCCACGTCCTGGTGGCGGTGGCATCGGCAAGCGCACAACAGATGTCGGCAATCTACAACGCATGCCGGGAAGCGAACCTGATTTGCCGGATTGTGCCGAATTTGTCCGAACAAATGGAGGCGCAGCAGTCGACCCCCCTGATTCGGGACATCAGTATCGAGGATCTGCTGGGGCGCGAGGTGATCGAGTTGGACCGCAAGGCGATTGTGGATGCCATCGCGGGCAAAGTGATTATGGTGACCGGATGCGCGGGGAGTATCGGATCGGCGATGTGCCGTCAGATTGCGCGGTTCCGTCCCAAGGCGATTGTCGGCTATGAAGTTGCCGAGACGCCGCTATTCTTTCTGATCAACGAGATGCAAAAAGAGTGGCCGGACATTCCTTTTTGCGCGGAAATCGGCTCCATTCAGAATGAGCAGCGGTTGACCGAGGTTATGCGGAAATACCAGCCGGAGGCGATCTATCATGCCGCGGCGTACAAGCACGTGCCGATGATGGAGGCCAATCCGTACGAGGCTGTGGCGAACAACGTATTCGGCACGGAGCTGGTTTTGCGCACGGCGAGGGCAATGGGCGTAAAGACGTTCGTCATGATCTCGACCGACAAAGCCGTGCGGTCGACCAACGTGATGGGCACAACGAAGCGGCTCGCCGAGTTGACCGTGAACGCACACTCGAGCACGGACATGAAGTGTGTTTCGGTTCGTTTCGGAAACGTGCTGGGGAGCAATGGCAGTGTGGTGCCGATCTTCATGAAGCAGATCGCGGCGGGCGGTCCGCTGACGGTAACGCACCCGGAGATGACGCGTTATTTCATGACGATTCCGGAGGCGGCGCAATTGGTGCTGCAGGCCTCGGCGATCGGCAAAAGCGGCGAGATCATGGTTCTGGAGATGGGCGACCCGGTGAAGATTGTGGACCTCGCGGAGAAGATGATCTCGTTGGTAGGACTGCGGCCGAACGTCGATATTCAGATTCAGTTCACGGGTTTGCGGCCGGGCGAGAAGTTATACGAGGAGATCAACTTCGACGATGAATCGATGGTTAAGACCAGCCATCGAAAGATTCATGTGTTCCGGGGCAAATCGTGGACGCGTGAGGAACTGGAAGGTCATTTGGACCAGATTCGGAAGGCCTGGGCGGAGCGGAATACGGTGGAGCTGCTGGCGCAGATGAAGAGCGCCGTCCCCGAATATACAGTGAACCCCTCTTTGCAGAAGGAACCGGCGCCACTTGGATTTGCCGATCCGGAGCCCCAAGCGGGCGATCCAGCCGAGGTTCTGGTGACGGTATTGGGGGCACTCAACCGGCGGCTGTTGGGCCGGATCGTCGAATCGAACGATCGTTTCGTAAGGCTGCAGGTGAACGAGGCGTTGCCGCGAGACACGGCGTTGTCGATCAAGAGCGAAAACGGCACAATTCTGGGAGAAGTGGATCAACTTGTGGAAGTGGGTGATGGGGTCTACGAGTTGAGTCTGGTGGTCTCCTACCGGCTGCCGGGCGTGCAACCGTCACAGCGGAGCGTGTAAGTCGGGAGGAGTTTGGAGCCGCTTCGAACCCCCGATCACGACGTCACGTTGGGAATAATTGCCTATTTTGTCAATGAGATAGAGGTGTAGCGTTCGATTACCGCGCGGTCCCCGCCCCGAATAATTGGGCGGAGGACGCAGATGCGCAGATTTCTAGCAAGCCTGTACTTGGCGACTACCCTGGTGTTGGGACAAACCCAGGTTGATTTGCAGAGGCAGGCCCGGAATGTAGACTTTTCAAACGCTGCGACAACCCGTCCGGTGAAAACGGGTACGAGCTTGCCGGCAACATGTTCGGCTGGCGAGTTGTTCTTTAATTCGGCGGCGTCGGCAGGGGTGAATCTATTCGGCTGCGTCTCGACTAACGTCTGGGCTTTGCTGGGTGATGGTGGAGGCGGTGGTGGAGGCGGTGGCGCTTCTCTCCCTTCTCAAACTGGGAATGGGACGAAGGTTCTGACCACGGACGGCACGAGTGCCGGATGGGAATTGTTGGACACAGGGAGTGGCCTGTCCAAGACGCAGCAGACGGGGACGAAAGTGTTCTCGGTGGATTCGGCGCAAATTCCGTTTCTCGCGCTGAACAACGCGTTTCTGGGCAACAACGAATTTGCCGGAACCTTGGCGGCAACTTCCGGCGCCCCGCAAACGCTAACCGCGGTATCACAGGTGCTGGCAACAACGACGCACATGCGCGTGGGCTCAGCGACGGCGATCGTATTGACCTCGGCGCCGACGATCGCCGATGGGCGTGATGGACAGATCGGCGTGATTGTGAACACGGGCACGAACGTGATCACGTTTCGCGACGAAGCGAATTTGGCCGGAACGAATCTTTGCCTTGTAGGCGACGCCGACGTTCCGCTGGCCCCTTCGTCTAGCCTGACGTTGATCTTCTCCGGCGCCGCGGGCTGCTGGGTGCAGATTGGCGGTACTGGAGTGGGGAGTGGAGGCGGGTCGGGCATTAGTTCGCTTGGAGGCCAGACGGGCTCTACGCAGACGTTTGTGACCGGGGCGACGGGAAGCGATTTCGCGGTATCGAGCGCGGCCAACATACACACGTTCAATCTTCCAAACGCGGGTCCATCGGCACGAGGCGTGGTAACGACTGGCGCGCAAACTCTGAGCGGCAAGAAGACGTTCACGCCGACGTCAACCGATGCCGGTGTAAACGTTGGGAGTTTGAGCAGCGATCCGTCGGCGACGGCCAACGGTGACATCTGGTACAACACGGCAACCGGGAAATTCCGTTGCCGGGAGGGCAGTTCGACGAAGGATTGCATTAGCTCTGGCGGCGCACTACCCACACAGAGTGGGAACGCAAACAAAGTACTGACCACAGACGGGACCGTTACGTCATGGGAGACGCTGGGCGCGAGCCAGGGAATCACGATTACCCAGCAGGCCGGCGCGAAGGAAATCGCGGTAAACGCGTCGCAAGTGCCGCTGCTTGGGGTGAGCAATACGTTTACAGGCGACAACCAGTACGGCGGCAAAACCATCTACACGTCGGGCGCGGAGCAGGCTTTGACGGCAGTGGATGTGGTGACGACGGCGAGCACGCATGTCCGCGTGAGCGCGGCATCGACCGTAACGCTCACGTCCACGCCGACGATTGCCGATGGAAGCGATGGACAAACCCTGGTGATCGTAAACACGGGTGCGAACGCGATCACCTTTCAGGACGAGGCCATCTTTGCGGGCACGAATCTGTGCATGGCGGGCGACGCCAATTTGGCGCTTGCCGGGCAGTCGAGCTTGACGATGTTGTTTTCGAGCGCTGCCGGGTGTTGGGTCCAAACCGGGGGACCGAGCGCGAGCTCTCCGGGAGGGAGCAGTGGCCGAGCGCATGGTTTCTACTGTGGACCTGGCACATCGCCAGTCACAGCGAGCGGCACGGCATGGTGTGGGCTGGGTTTCACGGCTTCGGGCGCCACCGTGTCGCCGCGTACGGAGATACCGGCGCCGCTCGATTCCGGTGAAAGCTGCACGGTCTCCAATCTACGCGTACGGACCTCGGGAAGTTCGGCGGCGTTGAACCTCAGCGGCGGCACACTTCGCGTGGATGTGGCGATCAATGGCACGGCGGCGGCGGTTACCTGTACGGTCGCCGATGGGACATCTTCTTGCAGCGATACCTCGAACACGGCGACGGTGAGCGCCGGAGATTATGTCACCTTCAAGCTGACCAGCGGTGCGTACTCGACGGCGCCTTACGTTCAGGCGTCTTTCGACTGCCGTCAATAGGGAGAAGACATGCGAGCCATCCTGATCCTTCTAGCCGGATCGCTCCTGGCGAGCGCCGCATGCCCGACCTCGGGCGGATTCACGAAGACATGCTTTATATCGCTGACGGGGAACAACACCACCGGTAATGGCACAATCACAGCGCCCTATAGAGGAGTGGTGAAGGCGGTTTCGGTGATGGCCGCCGGGGACACATTGATCCTGCGCGGCGGCCGGTATACGACGCAAGCGGAGAACTCAGGAGCGAACTGGGGAGCGCCGGGATGTACGGCGGCTCTGCCTTGCACGGTGAGAGCCATGCAGGGAGAGGTGGTGATTATCGACGGGCGCGGATGGACCAGTTCCGGCACGCTGTTTGCAACTCCGACGGGAAACCACCTGCTCACACCAGCCTATGGTGACGATCCGGAAGCAGGCCACTGGAGATTTGTGGGCCTACGGGTGGAGCAGATGCCGCGCTTTGTTTTCTGGATGCAAAGCCAGAATAACGATGTACACCTGAAGGCGATCCGCATTCACGGGACAATCGGCGCTCGAATCTCCTCGTGTGATGGTTGCAAGGTGCACGGCACGCATATCGACATCACCGACTTGAACTTGGCTGATGGGGCCTCCGGTCCGGCCATCGACTGTACTCCGGTCTTGCCGAGCAACACGCAAGTACCCTGGAAATCGCTCACGTATGACATAGCCGGCAAACCCGGGACGACGGCGAGCCAGTACCAACTGGAGAACGTGGTGCCCAGGTTCCCCAGCATCGAATCCTATGGCTGCCGGAACTTCCAGATGATGGACACATTTCTGCGCAAAGAGCTGTCCAGCGCGACCGATCTGTTCGGAATTGAATATGGCCGGGATGTACTGATCGAGCGGGTGAATTTTGTCGCGCCATGGTCGTACGGCGGGGAAGCGAACTACGGCGGAAGCACCGGTGGCACGGACGCATTCGATATGAAAGTGACCGGAATCACCATCAAAGACATAGAGTCGCGCGGCGGGAAAGCCACGATGAAGCTGTGGGGCAAGATCGACAGCATTAAAGGCGCATTGGTCGTGGGCGCGGAGGATGCCGGCGAATCGAATGTTTCATTGGCCGGTACGATGGCCACGTCCAGCTCTATCTTCCCAGCGTCGGCCGCGTTTGTTCCCATCCGATATGCGGGAAATACCCCGGACGGCGATGCATACATTGTGGTTGGAGGAGGCCCTTACGGCAATGCTCCTTCCGACGGTTCACAGGTGGAAATCAATGATGTACCGGGATGCACGTCGATTAATAAGCACGTGCGAGTGAAATCCAGCGTCGAGAATAAGCACTATGTCTTTGTTCTGGAAAATACCGACGGCTCTCAACTGTCCTGCAACGCGCCGTACGATCATACGGCTCAACTATTCCGCAGCGACGCCCGTGCGGTTACCTTTGCCGGGGGCGGGTCGGCGAACATTGCCCTCGCGAGCGATGTGAACTGGGGCCCGTTCGGTATCTACGTGAACACCTCGCTCACATTCACGACGCAGGGTACGCTGCCGGCCGAACTGACAGCGGGTGTCCGCTACTACGTCAAGACCAAGAGCGGGACAACGCTTACGATAAGCGCGGCGCCGGGTGGGCCGACGATTACATTTACCGGTGTGGGGACCGGTTCGCACACTGCTACATTGCGCGACGACTATATGAGCTATGCGGGCAAGATGCTACCGCCCTCCACGGAGGAGGGGAGGGCTACATGGGGAAACACGATCACCTATGTCACGGCCATCTCACCTCGCGGTTCGGCGCTGAATGGCTGTACAAATTGCACGTCGAGCGAGTACGCGGCGCGCAAGTTCAAGTACAACATCAACCATGGCATGTTTGTCTCACCCCGGCTGAATACGATTGCCGCTCCGATCGCTTCGTTTGGGGGGCCCCGCGCGATCCTCAGCGGCTCTGTAGTCCATTTGGCGTATCACGACGCACAGGCGATGGCGGTAGGAAAGCAAGTATCGTTTCGGACGACCGGCACGTTTCCGGCGGCGATCAGCGCAAACACGCTCTACCACATCGTGGCGTCGGATAACGGTAACCGGACCATTCAGGTGTCGGTCATGCCGGGAGGAGCACCGATCTCATTTAGTGGTGGCAACGGCCGGTATTGGCTACAGGTACCGGGGATGTCCACAACTAACGTAGAACTGAGCCTGAACACGAATATTACCTCCGGAACCATTGTGCAATTGAGAGCGGCGGTCGCCGACCAATTGGTTGCGGGTTTGCCTCACCCTTTCCTTGCCGACACAGACTACACAGTGGATTCAGTATCAACCGTAAGTGTGAATGGCACGAACGTATATTTGGCGGTGCTCTCGAGCGGAGGTGTCCCGGTTAGCCACAGTTCACCCGACGTGGGAACCTGGAAGCTGTATCGTTCCAGTGTCACCGCGCAGACGAGTTTCCGGAACTTCGACATTGGCGGCTATGTGGAACGCAGCGGTTCAGGATTCAACCACTACTATGTGGGCGGAAACACACCCACGAACGCCTACTGCGCGAAGGTGCACGGCGATGCGAACTTCAATCCAGTGTCCAATTGTGTGGCCAGCCTCGCCGAGGTGGAGACGTTGGAACCGGGATCCAAGATCGAGAATCCGGCGATTGACCTGACGAGCGGCCGGGCAACGGCGGGCACGCCCGCGACAGCGTGGAATCGAGGCTACTATGCCAGCTTCCATGAGGTGGTGGCGGTGACAGCTACGGCGGCACACGTACGGAACAAGTTTCCGGCGGACCCTGCAATCGAGACAGCGACCGCTGTCGTGGACAATGACAGCGACTTTTCATCACCTTTGGAAACAGTGAACCTGACTGCCCGGGGGCGAGTGCAGGACGTTGTGTTTGGCAAGGTCACTCCGCTTGTGCCGAACACGACTTACTACTACAAACTGACGCAGGGCCACGATGTCGTCACCGGCTCGTTTATAACAACAACTTCGAGCTCCGGAAGCGGCACACTGCAAGTGTGGTTGACAGCTCCGTCTGGTGTTGCGGTCACAAATGCCGTGGCGGAGACGAGCGTGGATGGAAATGTGTGGGTGCCCGCTCCGGCGGTGACGTGTACGGCGAGTTGTATGATCAATCTTGACCGGGACAAGGGAATGTACTGGTTACGGCACCGATTTCTCGATGCTGGAGGGATGACGTTGCTAACGTCGCGAGCAACTGTAGCCGCGGTTCGTTAGGCACTATCGCCGGCGGGTGTTTCCCAAAAAGGTATAGATTGTTGCACAATAGCTAGCTAATGAAAACGGTCTTCGATATTGGTCTTCACAATGGCGACGATGCAGCGTATTATCTGCACTTGGGCCATAGGGTGATTGGCGTCGAAGCAAACCCATTGCTTGCACAACAATGCTCAGATCGATTTCGCAAAGAGATCGAGGCTGGAACGATGGTTGTAAAGAACATAGGTGTGCTGGAGTGTCCGGGGACATTCACATTCCACAGGAATCTGAAGGACAACGGCTGGTCATCGTTCCAGCCGGATAAGACAGGCAAACCGGGCCCTTGGGAGGAGGTTCCTGTTGAATGCTGGACGCTGGCGCGCCTAATTGAAGAATACGGCAGCGCGCATTTCATCAAGATCGATATCGAAGGGGTGGACTTGCAGGCAATTGCGACGTTGTCTCCCGATAAGGCGCCGAACTACATCTCTTTGGAGATAGGCCATGAAGATCCAATTCTTGAGCGGCTGATTGAGTTGGGATACACGGGTTTCAAACTGGTCGATGGCGAATCGTACCGGCCGGCCGCGCCAATCTTTGATCATGAGATTGGGTGGCGGCTTTTGCGGAAGGCAGGGAGGACATTGCCGTTCATCCGTTCGGCGATTTGTGCCTTACCTCAGCCACTGAGGATGCGTTCGGAATGGAATCCACCGGGAAAGCACGGCCAAGACCGTTGGAAGTTTGGTTCGTATAACTCAGGCCCATTTGGCGAAGAGGCAGCGGGTCAGTGGATGCCTCCACAGCAAGCGCTCAAGCGATTCCGCGAGATCGGTAATGCTTACCGCAGGGCAGGAAAAGAACAACTGTTCTGGTGGGACGTTCACGCCAAGCATCAGCGAGCGAGTTAAGCGCGGCGGAGATTCGATCCGATTGGTGGTAACGAGGAAAGCTGGAGGTGTCCGCTGACACTCGCTGTTGTGGAGGCTAGGTAACAGAAGCAAGGTGAGGACGGACCCGGCGGCGCCGGGTCCAGAGGAAAGCAATCGCCAACGTGCCAAGCGGGAGGGCGAGCCAGGCGGCTCCCTTCTTGAGACGGTTGGGAAGTGAAGCGGGTGCTTTTGTGGGTGGGAACTTCACTCGAAAGTTACCGAAGAAGCCAGGCGGCAGTTGGGCTTGAGACGAGGCAGCCACGCAGGCTTCCGGGCCCCACTCTCCTTCATTGACGGCGTTGAGAGGCCGGACGCGGTAACAATAGGACTGATCGGCTTCCACGTGGTCGTCAATGTAGGCTGCTGAAAGGACGGAGATGAGCTCGCCGCTGAATTCAGTTTCGGCAGCGGCGCGGCGTTGGATACGGTAAAGCAGCGCGGACCGGATGGAGGGCCAGCGGAGATAGATCTTACCGTTGGCCGCCGAGGCTTGGATGGTGGGCGCGGCACCGGCTTCAATCGGCGCTACCTCGTAGGCCCCGATGTCGGGCCCCGAGGAGTAGTAGCGGGCAACGCCCTCGAAATCGTCATGTACGGGTTCAAGGGCGACGCCCGTGTCACGAGCCATGCTTTCGGGAGCCAGGCGCAGGTCGAGTGCGTCGAGGGTGGTTTCGTTGTCGAAGTCGAATGGTTCCCTGGCGAGCCAGTTGCCGGGGCAGTTTCGCTCATAGGTTTCTGTCGGGAACAGCGGTAATTCCAGGGCGCCGCAAAAGAGATTATTGCGGCGGATGGATTGGCCGAACAGACGTTTGTCGTCGAGGTCAATCATGTAAAAGACGGTGGGGGAACGTTTGGTATCGATGCGCCGGTAGCCGCGATAGATATTATTCGCGTAGTTGAATTTTGTATTCTGGCAGTAACCAGGCACGCTGTACTGAATGATCATTTGATCTTTAGGTGCGAGTGGCGTGCCGGAGGGATCTTGCACTAAGGTTCGAGTGCCACGATCCCAATACCACTGCTTCCCCGTATCGACCCCCATGATGCCGAGGGTTTGGCGCACGTTGTTTACGCGCAGGCCATTTACGTCGATCGGTTCGGGTATCTGGCTCAGTTGGAACTCCTTGCGTGAGCCATCGAGAGCGAATGCCGGATCAAGCGCGGAGGCGCCACCGCGGCCATTCTTGTTGAAGGTGTCGATGACCTTGGTGCAAATGAGGTCAAACATGGTCGATGTATAGCCCACGGTTGTGTTGTTAAACCAGTTCACCGTGGTGTTATTCGTCATGGTGACAGCAACACCATCGACGGCGCGGCAGTAGTCGGAGACGTTCTGGTTGAATGTTTCCGGGATGCCGGAGAAGGTCTCGGCGAAACGGCGGCAATTGGCGATCGTGAGGTTGTTGAGGAAGTCGATTTGCTTGAAGGGGCCGAATTTCCATTGCTGGCCCCCGTTGGCATAGGCTTCCGAGCGCGTGACGGTGACCGTAGGTTCGACGCCATGGACGTAGAGCAGGTCGACGCCGTCCTGAACGTTGTTACGGAAGACAGACCGGTCGATTTCGATGCGCATGCCTTCACCAGCCAGGATGCCGAGCCCGTCACCATAGCCGCCGTGGCTTTGGTCGAAGCACTTGTAATAGGGAAGCGCGCTTTTGACGGGGTACTCTTCCATGCAGCCAGCCCATTCGATCAGGGAGTTGCGAATCACAAGAGTGCCGGTACTGTGAATTCCACCTCCGTCGTCGTTATCCCACCCACCGCCTTGAATGCCGGAGATGCGGATATGGTCGGCTGTGATGGTGCCCCCGATGCGTCCGCGGATGCCCATTTGCGCCATGCCGTGGATATCGAGGTTCCGCAGGAGAAGGCCGTCGGTTTCGAGATCGGTGGTCAAACCGCGCAGGGCATAGTCGCTTCTGGGAAAGCCGCTGCGAACACATTCATCGGGAGCCTTCAGCGCGCCCGTGCCGCACTGGGCGAAATCGGAGATTTCGAGACATTCAATGGCCACGTTCTTGGCGCCGTTGAGGTTGAGAACGGCGGCGAGGCTGATGCCTCCTGTCAGGCGAGCTTTCACCGCGCATCCGCTCGCCCATTGTTCGCCTACAATCCGCGTCGGATTTTCCGGAGTGCCAGCGGGGATGACGGGGTTATAGCAGGTGGCTGGACCGCCCCGGCAGCCTGTGAAATTCCAATAGCCGTTGGCGTCGTTGCTCTTGTATCCGATGCGGTATTCGTCGTTTTGCAGGACGATAGTATCGCCTCCGGCAATAATCCATTTGGGAGTTTCGACGGGGCGATTGTTGGCTGGTCCGGTCGTGAACAGATAAAAGGGATGCTTGAGGGCGCAATCGAGATCTGAACCCTGTCCAGGATATGGGGTGTTCGCCTTTCCATTGCATTGGGACCGGTCACCACCATCGGCGCGGACGTACCATGTTGCCGCTTGGAGGTTCCCGAAACATGTAACGACGCCGATGAGAGCGGCCAGGCGTAATAGCTGTACAACTTGAGTCACAGCTTCTCCTTTTCTCCGATTTTTCCCCAGGTGTCTAGTAGCCAGTATAATCTGAGAACAGGGAGAGACGAGTGTTCGTTTACGCCCCGGTCTTCCTGCCGCTCTACCATCGGGGAACAATAGCTTCCGCATGCCACTTTGGATCGATCTTCAGTATCAACTCCTGAAGCGAATTGCCCCACGTAGGGGCGTGCCGCAGGGAGGCGAATCCGATTACGTAGGTGCTTCTAAGTTACAGACCCTGCTCGGTGAAGAGCTTATGCGCCTGCTGCCCAACCGGACCGTGATCGACTTCGGATGCGGCACGGGCCAGGAAGCGCTGGAGATGGCGCGGCGGGGCGCGAAAAAGGTGATCGGCGTCGACATTCGGGAGCAGGTGCTGGAGCAGGCGCGACGCAGCGCGCGCGACGCGGGCTTGGAGGAGAGGTGCGAGTTCACAACCCGGCCCTCGGAGAAGGCGGACATCATTGTTTCGCTGGATGCATTCGAGCACTTCGAGGATCCGGCGGCGATTCTTCAGATCATGGACACGCTCTTGAGGCCGGATGGCGAGGTGTTGGCGAGCTTTGGCCCGACCTGGTATCACCCGTTAGGAGGTCACACGTTCAGCACATTCCCGTGGTCACACCTCTTGTTTAGCGAGGAAGCTCTGATTCGCTGGCGTTCGGACTTCAAAACCGATGGGGCGCGGCGATTCTCGGAGGTCGACGGGGGCCTGAATCAAATGACGATCAGGCGCTTTGAGCGTTTGGTGAAGAATAGCCCCTTTGAACTGAAGGGCCTGGATGCGGTGCCGATTCGCCGGCTCAAGCCCGTTCATTCGCGGCTTACGCGGGAGTTCACAACGGCGGTGGTTCGTTGCCGGCTGCACAAGCCGGCGTCCTGAGCGTGGCCGTCCCTACTGTCGCGGAGCGAGCAGTTCTTTCCGAACGAACAACGCGTCTCCCTGCAGCCACTCGCCGTGGTCCCCACCCCAGATTTCGTAAGCCCGGTAGAATTGAAACCCTTGGTCATACAGAAGCGCGGACACTTCATGCAACAGGCACGACCCCTCATAGCGGGGTCTGAAATTGATCTCGGTGATGATCGCTTTGACGCCACCGTTCAGGATGGTTGTAGCTCCCTGCAAACAGGGCAACTCAAACCCCTGGAGATCGAGCTTGATGAACTCGGGCGTGATTTGGTTCTGGGCGCTCCAGGCGTCCAAGCTGGTCAGCCGGACTTCCTGCGTTTTTCCGGTCGATTCCATCCCGTCGGGATGGAGCGTCTTGAGGAGCGAAGAGTAACAGTCTTTATTGATGTTGAGATGAGCCACGCCCTCCTCCCGTCCTAAGGCGACATTGTTCAGCTGTACCCGCGGATTCGCCCCAAACTGTTGGGAAAGAACACCAAACTGCTCTGCCTGGGGTTCAAAGGCATGGACGGTCGCGGTGGGGAAAACGGTGAGCAACCTGCTCGTGACCGTCCCTTTATGAGCGCCTCCGTCCACCACATTGCGTGGATTCACTCGCATCAGCCGCCGCGCATCGTCGTAGGCGTCATGGTGACGCTGCAGATGCAGGCCCAAACGTCGCAAGCTATCGGTAACGAGCTTCTTCACTGTGATCTCCTGGTGTCGGTGTTGCGCGGTGAAGCAGCGTACGAGCCTGGGAAGACGCTGATATCAAGAGAATTATAGCAATTTTAGACTTCGCCTCCCGACGCCGGATTGCGGCGCGAAATACGCTTATACTCGGCCGCCATGCGTGTCACCACGGAATCGATCGAGTACTCCGCGCGCACCTTTTCAAACGCTGCTTGCCCAAGCTGTGCCGCGCGCTCAGGACGGCCAAGAAGATCCCCAAGCGCCGAGGCGAAGGCGGCGGCATCTCCGACCGGAGTGAGCAGGCCGGTGGTACCATCCGCGACCAGTTCCGGGTTGCCACCGGTGCGCGTGGCGATGGCAGGCAAGGCGGTGCCCATCGATTCGAGTAGTGCCGTGGACATGCCTTCACTGCGAGAGGGAAGGACAAAGACGGTGCTCGCCGCGAGAAGTGACGGGACGTCTTTCACCGAACCAGGCATGTGGACCCGGCCGGAGAGCTCGGGAACGGATGCAAGCTCGCGCAACCGCGCCACGAAATCGCTTTCCAGAGGCGTACCGGCGAGTACAAAGTGGATGTCCGGGAATTGGGGGGCGATGCGTGCAGCGGCTTCGAGAAGCGTGTCCTGTCCCTTCACCTGCCGCAGGTTGGCTACCGAGGTCACCAGGCGGCCGGAGGCCGGCAACCCCAGCTGAAGCCGGATCTCGGCGGCTGGCGTGGACGGCTTCATCTCATCGAGATCGACGCCATTCGGCATGGTGACGACGCGCGCTGGGTCCAGCCGGTCGTGCTCGATCAGCCACCGGCGCAACTCACTGGACACGGCTTGTACTTGGTCAAAGTGGGGGGAGACGAAGCGATACAGGAAATTGTGCAGCCGGTGGCGGTGAATTCCCATGTCGCGGCGGCTGGAGATGACCGGCAGTCCGGCGAGCTTGGCAATGGGCGCCCCCCACAAATCCGACGACTCGAAGAAGCAGTGCACCAGGTCGATGCGCCATTGGCGCAGAATGCGGGAAAGCTGGAAGCCGAGGCGGACTCCATTGGGCGTATAGATCCGTTTCAACGGCAGGACCTTCATCGGGAAGGGCAGTTGGGAAAACGAAGGCACCTCCGGGTTGAAGGCGTAAGTAACGATATGGAACGCAAACTGTTCGGGTGGGAAGCGAAGCAACAAGCGGACCAGGTTGCGCTCGGTGCCGCCGAGGTTCAGCAGCTCGTCAATCAGGATGAGGATGCGTAGGGGGCGTGGAGGGTGTGGCTGCATGCGGGAGTTACCGGGCCGCGAGAAGGTCGCGGTAAAGCGAGAGCGTCTGTGCGGCGATCGCGTCCCAGCCAAAGCGCTCATTCATGACGCGTTCGGCTCCCGATGCCAGGCGCTCCCGCTGGGCAGGATCACCGAGCAGTTCGACGATCACCTGGGCGAGTTGAGCATGATCGCCATAGTCGACCAGCCGGGCGCTCCCGCCATTCTCGACGACCTCGAGGAAAGCAGGCAAGCGCGTGGCGATCAGAGCCTTGCGCTGGGCCAGACCGGTCATAAGGGCGCCGCTGGTCGTGATTTCGCGGTAGGGGTAAACGACGATATCGGAGGCGGAGTAGCAGGCGGCCATGTGCGCCTCGGGAACGTAGCGGAAATCGAGCTTTACGTTCGACTCAAGGCCGAGCTTCTCCACATGGCGCCGGATGCCGTCCAGGAGTTCCGCGTCTCCGGTGCCCACGATGAGAAGCATGGCGCGAGGCCGTTCGCGAACGACCAGAGCCCAGGCGTCGAGGAGGTAATCGACGCCCTTGTATGGTTTCAGAATCCCCTGCCAGAGAACGACCA
>CAYUZM010000043.1:0-14972 GCA_964449665.1 uncultured Solibacteraceae bacterium | reverse complement strand
CCGTTCCATGACTTGATAGACGTTTGATCATATACGTGGACCTACCCTAGCCTACGCGCATCAACGTTTTGTAACAATCGAGTTACACTTCCTCGACGATCAAATGATTGAAAATTAATGGTCCGGCGTGCTCAACCCGCGTTGGTAGACTAAAAACAGGTCCCCATGCGCCCCGACCACCCCATCCCCGGCAGCCACTCCCATGTTCATGGCGAAGGCTGCGGCCACACCGCCGTCCCCATTGGCGACGAAGTCGCCTACCTCCACAACGGCCACCTTCACACGCCGCACGGCGACCACGTGGACGAGTCCGCCATTCCTGTAACCGACGCCAATCCGGCCGCCTGCGCCCCGGACGCGGCCTGTTCCGGCCACACACATGGTCCGCAGTGCGGGCACGAAGCCGTTCCGCACGGCGACCACACCGACTACCTGGTGGACGGCCAGCTCCACCACCCGCACGACGGCCACTGCGATCACCACGGCGCGGTTGAACTCGTCCCCAACGATTAGCCCGCGGGACGCGCGCGCGTCAAGCCGCGCAGCCCCATGCGGCGGCGCGCGGTTCCCGGCCGATATGATGTTCTCTTGCGCAATTTAACCGCCCGGCAGATCCTTTCCGTAGCGACTCTGACCTTATTCTCCGCGCCGGCCCGAGCGGTGGACCACAACCTGAACGGGTGGGCCATGTACTTCGGAGACCATCCGATCGGCCCGTCCCGCTGGGGCGTTCACCTGGAGGGGCAGTGGCGCCGGCACGACGCCTTCAACCAGTGGCAACAGTTGCTGCTGCGGCCCGGCGTCAATTTCGAAGTGAACAGGCACCTGCTCCTGACCGGGGGCTACGCCTTCATCAACTCCTATCCCTATGGAGAGTTCCCCGCGGTCGCCCAAGCCACGCCGGAGCATCGTATCTGGGAGCAGGCGCTGTTGCGCTACAAAACCGGCAAAGTATCGTGGACGACGCGCCTACGCTTTGAGAACCGCTTCCTCGGCGTCCGCGATGCGGCGGGGACGCTCACGCACCACCGCTACGAGAACCGGTTCCGCGCCTGGCAGCGCGCCACCGTTCCGCTCTCGCCCCGTTACTATGCGACCGCCTATAACGAGATCTGGTTTTATGTGAAGCCATACGTATCTGCGTCCGCGCTCGACCAGAATCGCGCCTATGCCGCCTTTGGCCGGCGCTTCGGTCCGACCTGGGAGGCTGAGGCCGGATACATGCTGCAATCCATCTGGCAGCGGAACGGACGTGTGACGGAGGCGAATCACACGCTCATGTTCACCATCATCAGCCGCCAGCCGTTCGGACGGCGTTAGCGGTCGCGCCGGAAGTCATAGAAGACGCGAATCAGGTTTCCGTCCAGATCAGCCGCCGTAAATTCGCGCAGCAGCCACGGTTTGTCCTCGGGCTCGGAGACGATTCTCGCCTGCGCCGCCTTCCACTGAGAGAACAGGTCGTCCACTTCGCTCTTGCTGTTCAGGTTGAGCCAGAACAGGATAGGGCCGACATTGCCGTGTGCCTCGCGGAACGCGCGATTTGTCAGGAACAGCCGGCAATCTCCCCTGGAGATGCCGGCGATGCCGCCTTCATTGTTCCCCCAATCGAGCGTGAATCCCAGCACGCCGACATAGTAGGCCGCGGCCCGATCGACATGGGCCGCAGGGATCTCGGGAACGGCAGCGGGAAACGTCACGGCGCTGATCGTAGCATGAGCCGTTCGCCGCGGCGCCCGCCAAGCCGTCCGCCCCGCCGCGTGCCAAGCCTCGCGCACCCGCGCACGGTTCCGGGCGCCCGCGTTCCCGGCAAGCCTCGTTCTTCTTGCCAATTGTCGATAGTCGAGGTATATTGTCGATGATCGAGGTATTTGTGTGCCCAAACCATCCGACCTCCTCCAGGGAACACTGGACCTGCTCATCCTGAAGACCATCGCCCGCCAGGCGCTGCACGGCTGGGGCATTGCCAAACGCATCCAGGTGCTCTCGGGCGACGTCCTCGCCGTCGGCCAAGGTTCTCTGTATCCAGCGCTTCACCGGCTGGAAAACCAGGGTTGGATCACCTCGGAATGGAAGGACTCCGACCTCGGCCGTTCAGCGAAGTTCTATCTGCTCACCAGGGAAGGCAAGAAACAACTCGAGCGCGAACTGCAGAGTTGGAACCGGCTCTCCTCGGCGATGCAACTCGTGATCGAAAACGCATAGCGCCGGAAGGAGAGGGTATGCGGCTATTCAGAGTACTCCGCCAACGCCTCGGTTCGATGTTCCTGCGTTCCCGCCGCGAAGTGGAACTCTTGCGCGAGTTCGACGTCCACATGAGCCAACTCACCAAAGAACTCATTGCCGGCGGCATGAGCGAAGCCGGGGCGCGGCTTGAAGCGCAGCGCCAATTCGGCCCGCCCGCCGTCACTCAGGAGGAATGCCGCGACATGCGCCGAGTCAATCTGTTCGACGACCTCTTGCGCGACATCCGCTACGCCCTGCGTATGTTCCGCAACTCGCCAGGCTTTACCCTCACTGCCGTTGTCACGCTCGTGCTCGGCATCGGCGCCAACAGCGCCATTTTTCAACTCTTCGACACCATCCGTCTCCGTGCGCTGCCTGTCCACTATCCCGAAGAACTCGTCACCCTGCGCATCAACGGCGAAGGCCGCATGGGCAATTTCCGCGGCCGCAACGGCGCAATCACAAACGCCATCTGGGAAGAGTTTCAACGCCGCCAAACTTCCTTCGCCGGCGTTCTCGCCTATGGCGACACTCCCCTCAACCTCGCGCCCACGGGCGAACTCCGCAACGTCGAAGGCCTTTGGGTCTCGGGTAGTTTCTTCTCCGTCCTCGGCGTCCGCCCCCAACTCGGCCGCCTGCTCTCCCCGTCTGACGACCGCCCCAGCTGCGGCTGGCCCGGCGTCGTCATCAGCCATGCCTTCTGGCAGCGTGAATTCGGCGGCGACGCTGCCGTTCTCTCCCGCACACTGCCCATCGACGGCCAATCCGTGCCCATCCTCGGCGTCACACAACCGCAGTTCTTCGGTGTCGAAGTCGGACGCCGCTTCGACGTCGCCATGCCCATCTGTTCCGCGCCCGCCGCCGACCTTAAGAACCGCATGTTCTGGTTCCTCACCATTATGGCCCGCCTCAAGCCCGATATCCCCAAACGCGAAGCCCGTGCCGGCCTCCTCGCCATCTCGCGCCAGATCTTCGAAGCCACCGTTCCTCCCTACCAGCCGCGCGACCAGGCCCGCTTCACCCAACTCCAACTCGATTTCGAGCCCGGCACGACCGGCCAATCCGGCCTGCGCGGCGATCTGCAGGGCCCCCTCGGATTCCTGCTCGCCATGGTCTCGTTCGTTCTCCTTCTTGCCTGCGCCAACCTCGCCAGCATGATGCTCGCCCGCGCCACCGCGCGCGAACATGAATTCGCCGTCCGTGCCTCGTTCGGAGCCTCGCGCTGGCGCCTGATTCGCCAGGTCCTCATCGAAAGCATGCTGCTCGCCGCCGTTGGTTCCGCCCTGGGAGCCTTCGCCGCTCCCTTCATCGGACGCGCACTCCTCAGCCTCCTCAACACCTCTCGCGACATCTTCTTCCTGCCGCTCGAAATCAATGCCCGCCTCCTCGCGTTCACGATCGCCCTCGGCGCCCTCGCCACGATTTCCTTCGGCCTCGCCCCCGCGCTCCGCGCCGGACGCATGGCCACCCGTGGAGCTTCGGCGGGCCGCGAAAAGTTCGTCTTTCGCCGCGTCCTGCTGGTGGTTCAAATATCCCTGTGCATGGTTCTCCTTACCGCCTCGCTCCTGTTCTCCCGCAGCTTTCGTAACCTGCTCACGGCCGAAATGGGTTTCCGCTCCGAAGGCATTCTCGTGATGAACACCTTCTTCAATCCCCGCCACTATCCGCCCGAAAGCCGCCTGCCCATCATTGAAGAACTCCACCGCCGCTTGAGCGCCATCCCTGGCGCTTTCCTCGTCGCGCGTGGCTATGTCATTCCCATTTCCGGCTCCGGATGGGACCGCGGCGTTCGCGCCCGCCCAACCGATCAGCCCCAGGAAACCAACCTCACCTCGGTCAGCGAAAACTACTTCCGCGTGATGAACACGCCGCTTCTCGCCGGTCGCGACTTCAATTCCAGCGACCGCACCAACACTATTCCCGTCGCCATCGTCAATCAAGCCTTCGCCAAACGCTTCTTTAACGGTGAGAACCCCGTCGGCAAACCCTTCTGGCTCGATGCCCTCGACAACACAGAGCCGCCCTTCCAAATCATCGGCCTGGTGGGCAACACAAAATACTCATCGATCGACGAAACCTATGGTCCCATCGCCTACTTCGCCGCCAATCAGGAGCACACTCCCCGCACCACCGTCCGCTACCTCATCCGCTCCAACACTCCGCCCGAATCGCTCATCAATTCCGCCAAGCAAGCCGCCGTTTCGCTCGACCCCAGCCTGCAAATGCGCTTCGCCGTTCTCCAATCCCAAATCGAAGAGTCCGTCAGCGGCCGCCGCCTCATGGCCATTCTCACCACCGCCTTTGGCATCCTGGGCGCCATTATCGCCCTCACCGGCGTCTTCGGCGTCACGGCCTACATCGTCGCCCGCCGTTATCGTGAGTTCGGCGTCCGCATGGCCCTTGGCGCAACCTCTTCCGCCATCGTAGGTCTGGTCCTCAGGGAACTCGCCGTCGTCCTCCTTGCCGGCATCTTCCTTGGCGGTCTCCTCGCGCTCGCCGCCGGACGCCTCGCCTCAGCACTCCTCTATGGCGTCCAACCCCACGACCTGCCGACGCTCTTTACCGTCGTCGCCATCCTCGCCGCGGGCGGCATCACCGCCGGTTTGATCCCCGCCCTCCGCGCCTCGCGTGTGCCGCCCGTCGAAGCCCTGCGCGTCGAGTGATCGCTCGCGGCGGCTCCGGCATATCATGGACCACATGCGCTCCGCCCTCCTCTTCGCCGTGTTTGCCGCCTCCCTTGGCGCTCAAACCACCGCCTTCACCGGCGCCCGCTTCTGGGACGGCACCACGAATCCCGTCATCGAAAGCGCGACCCTCGTTGTCCGCGAAGGCAAAGTGATCGCGGCCGGTCCCTCGTCCTCCACACGCCCCCCGCGCGGCGCGCAAACCGTCAACCTCGCGGGCAAGACCATCATCCCCGGCCTGGTCAACGCCCACGCTCACGTCACCCGGGTTTCCGGCGCTCCGCCCGCGCCGGACCAACTCGACGCCAACCTCGCCGGCCAACTCTCCCTGTATGCCCGCTACGGCATCACCACGCTCTGGAGCCTCGGCGGAGAAGACGCTTCCGCCCCGCGCGCCCGCGCCGCCCAAGATGCGCCCTCACTCGACCGTGCCCGTATCTACTTTGCCGGGCCAGTCATCACCGCCAATACGCCCGACGCCGCGCGCAAGATGGTAAACGAAGTCGCAGCGCTCAAGCCCGATGTCATCAAAATCCGCGTTGACGACAACCTCGGTGCCGGACGCAAAATGCCTCCCGATGTCTACAAAGCCGTCATCGCCGAATCCCATCGTCATGGGCTTCGCGTTGCCGCCCACATCTACTATTTGGACGATGCCAAGGATCTCCTCCGCTCGGGAGTCGACTTCATCGCCCACAGCGTCCGCGACCGCCCGGCCGACGACGAATTCATCTCGCTGCTCAAACAGCGCGACATCTGCTACTGCCCCACATTCACGCGCGAACTTTCCACCTACGTTTACGAATCGATCCCCACGTTCTTTAAGGACCCCTTCTTCCTCCGCGAAGCCGATGCCGCCCTCATGGCTCGCCTCCAGGAACCGGAACGGCGGGCCGCCATGCGCGCAAGCAAGCCGGCTCAAACTTACAAAGCCCAACTTCCCGTCGCCATGCGGAATCTCAAGATACTCTCCGACGCCGGCGTCCGCATCGCCATG
Source organism: uncultured Solibacteraceae bacterium (assembly GCA_964449665.1). Classification (GTDB taxonomy): domain Bacteria; phylum Acidobacteriota; class Terriglobia; order Bryobacterales; family Bryobacteraceae; genus JAFLBB01. The sequence continues at coordinate 9,068 of CAYUZM010000043.1, read as the reverse complement.
GGCACCGATACCGGCGCGCTTCCCGAGCGGTTTCAGGGTTACTTCGAGCACCTCGAACTCGAAATGATGGCCGAAGCTGGGCTCACCCCCACCCAGGTTCTGCGTGCCGCCACCGGCGATGCCGCAACATGCATGCAACGACCCGGCTTTACCGCCACGCTCGTGCCCGGCCAGTGGGCCGATTTCCTCGTCCTCAACGCCAACCCGCTCGGCGACATACGCAACACCCGCAAGCTCGACTCGGTCTGGATCGCCGGCAACCGCGTTCCCAACGCGCAAAAATAGGTACCCATGCAGAACGCCTCGCGCGAGGAATACCCGCCCCCGCGGATCGCCTGGGCAAGACGCCTCCTTCTGCTCGCCGCGGCGCTGCTTGTGGCCGACTACTTCGTCTATGACTGGGGTGACATCTTCGGCCCCTATCTCGCCGACCGCCACTCGGCGTCGGCCGAAATCGCCATCGCTGATCTGAAAGAGGATCAGATCCAGGCCGCGTACCAACGCGCGCTCGCCGCTCGCCCATTGAACGGCTTCCTCACGCTCGTGGATGCCGACTCCAATCGCCGCCGCTACGAGGTCCGCCTCACGGCCCCCACCCGCGAACAAGCTCTGGAACACGCCAATACCTTCATTGCCAAGTTCGCGGGCGAGTGCCGCGCAACCGCCGGCAAAGTCTACTGGACAACCGTCAGCTCCTATGCGCTCCCGGAACTGAGCCCCACCGCCGGCCTCTGGCTCAGCCGCCTTAAGCTCGGACTGCTCCTCACCGGTTGTGCCGCCCTCGCCGCGGGTGTCCTGCTTTACCTCGGTCCCCGCAAGCTTGGCCTTGAAGCATGAATTTAACGTAATGTTAAACTGCCGTCCACTCGCAAAATACACTTCCTCCAGCCAGTCCGGCGTGATATAACTCCACCCCATAGCGCCGCCTCTGGGCCGTTGTCAGGAAAGCGCCGCTCGCGTGGCGTGTTGTCTATCGTTGGGAGGAACTCCATGTCGTTTCGCCTTTATCGGCCCTTGTTGGCCGTTTTGCTTCTATTGACCGCGCTTCCGTTCCATGCGCCGGCGCAGACTCTCGGCACCGTAACAGGTGAGGTGCGCGACGCCAGCGGCGCCGCCGTTGCCGCCGCCGTCATCACCGTGCGCAATACCGCCACCAACGGCGTCCGCAACGCCACCACCAACGAAGAAGGCGCCTACACCATTCCCGCGCTCGTCCCCGGCATGTATGAGGTCAAGGCCGAACGCGCGGGCTTCAAACTCGCCACCCGCACCAACATCGAACTGCAGGAGCAACAGACCGCCCGCGTGGATTTCGCGCTCGAATTCGGCCAGGTAAGCGAAGTCGTGGAAGTCTCGAGCGCTCTTCCGCTTCTTACCACCGAAAACGCCACGGTCGGCACCGTCATCGAACAGCAGCGCATCACGGACTTCCCTCTCAATGGCCGCAACTTCTTCAGCCTGGTTGCCCTCAGTCCAAACGTGACCTATGGCTTTAATCAGGCTGCCCAGGCCGCGGGACGCCAGGGCGGCTCGCGCTCTGAGTTGACCATTTCCATCGCCGGTGCCCGCTCAGCCTGGAGCAACTACACCCTCGACGGCATCACCAACACCGACATCAACTTCAACCTCTACATCGTCCTTCCGTCGGTCGAAGCTCTGCAGGAGTTCAAGGTGCAAACCGGCATTTACCCCGCCGAATTCGGCCGCGGCGCGGGGCAGATCAACGTCTCCACCAAAGGCGGTTCCAACCAGTACCACGGCGCGCTGTTCGAGTTCCTACGCAACGACAAGCTCGACGCCCGGCCCTACTTCTTCAAAGACCCGGAGAGTCCCACGCAGACCGCGCCCCTGAAGGCCCCCTACCGCCAGAATCAATATGGCGGCACGCTCTCCGGTCCCATTCAGATCCCCAAGTTGCTCGACGGCAAGAACCGCGTCTTCTTTATGGCCAACTACGAAGGCTTTAAGAGCCGCCGTTCGGTGCCCAGCTTCTTCACCACCATGCCGCAGAATATGCGCAATGGGGACTTCTCCGCAGTCACCACCGCGTTGCAGGATCCGAACACCCGCGTCCGCACACCGAACGCTTCCGGCTCCGGCTTTACCGTCACCTCCACGCCGTTTGCCAACAATCAAATTCCCGCCAATCGCATCAGCCCCGGCGCCAAGCTTTTGCTCGACGGCTACGCTCCGCTGCCCAACCTCGCCCAGACGGGCCTCCCCAACCGCAACTATCAATACACCGCCAAAACCCCCGTCGACAAAGACCAGTTCACCGGCCGCATCGACTTCAACGAGAGCTCCAACTCGCAATGGTTCGGCCGTTACTCCTGGACCGACGAGCTAACCATCAGCCCCGGCGTCCAACTCAACGGCACCGGCCTCTACACGCGCGCCAGCCAGTGGGTGCTTTCGAATACGCGGGTCTTTTCCTCGGCCAAGGTGAACGAGTTCCGCTTCGGCTACAATTCCATGCTCAATAACATCAGCCAGGAACTGGCCGGCGTCGAGAATGTGAATGAGAAGCTGAACACGCCGATCAAGGTAACCGACGCCAACTCCTGGGGCATTCCCGACGTAAATATGAGCGGCAGTACGCTCAACCGCTTCGGTAACGACGCCAACGGCCCGTTCAGCATCGACAACAAAATCTACCAGGTGGTGGACAACTTCTCGTGGATAGCCGGCAAACACTCCTTCCGGTTCGGCGGCGAGTATCGCTACAACCAGTTCCTCCAGGTCGGCAATGAGTTCGCCCGTGGCCGCTTCACCCACTCCGGCTCATTCACCGCCAACGGCAACACGCTCACTGGCGGCTATAACGGCGCCGACCTTCTGCTTGGCGCGCCCACGGTCATCGAAGCCGCCGTCGCCCTTGCCCGCGGCGACTTCCGCAACAACGAAGTCGGCCTCTACATCGACGATGTGTATAAGGTCACCCCGCGCCTCACCATCAACTGGGGTCTGCGCTACGAGCTGGCTCAGCCGCTGCTCGATAAATTCGGCCTCCAGCCCAACTTCCAATTACGCCAGGCGCTGCCCAACGTAGCCAACGTCGCCGACCAGAACCTGCACCCCGTCTTCGTCCGCACCGGCTCAGGCGACTTCTATGACGACCTCGCCTTCCGCTTCACGGGCCCCGTCCAACTGGCCCGCGACGGCCGCCTGGGCGACCGGCTCATCACCACGGACCGCAACAATTTCGCGCCCCGCCTCGGCATCGCCTACAGCCCCTCGGCCAAATGGAGTTTCCGCGCCGGCGCCGGCGTCTTCTATGCCCAGGAAAGCAAGAACTCCATCTTCGATATGAGCCGCGCCGCCGGCGGACGCGCCAACCCGATCATCGACCAGCAGGCCGTTCCCACGCTCACCTACAACAACTACATCAACACCGCGCAACTCCCGGTGCGATTCACCCCCGGCCTCACCTGGGGCGCCGATTACAACCTGCGCACCACCTACTCCATCCAATATCTGCCCAATGTGCAGCGCTCGTTCGGCCAGAACTCCGTGCCCGAGCTCGGCTACACCGGCAACTCCAGCCGCAAGGTGAACTACCTGGTGAACCCCAACGCCCCGTTGCCCGGCATCACCACCTTCGATACCCGCGAACCGTACCCCGAATGGCACGGCATCCAGTTCCTGAACGGCGACGGCATCGGCAATTACAACGCCTTCTCCTCCAAGCTCACCCAGCGCTTCTCCTCACGCCTCACCGCCATGTTCAGCTACACCTGGTCAAAGGCGCTCGACGAAAACTCCGCCATCCGCGGCACGGGCTCTGACTTCACGCTCATGAACCAGCGCTGCCGCTCCTGCGACTACGGCTACGCGGGCTTCGACATCCCACACCGCTTTGTCACCTCGATCCTCTACAACCTCCCCTTCGGCAAAGGCCAGCCGTTCCTCAATCAGGGCGGCGTGCTCAGCCACATCATCGGCGGCTGGCAGCTCTCCACGATCACGAACATCCAAAGCGGCACCACGATCAACCCCGACTCCTGGGACGCCTCCGGCATGGGCGCCGGTTTCCCGCATTCGAATCGCCTCAACTGCGTTGCCGGTGTCTCTCCGGTGGCCAGCGATCCCAATCCCGACCGCTACTTCGTCCGCGAAGCGTTTTCCAATATCTCCGCCGGACAGTTCGGCGACTGTGCACGAAACGCCCTGCGCGCGCCTTCCACCTGGAACGTCGATTTCTCCACAATGAAGGACTTCAAAATACACGAAGCCCACACCATTCAGTTCCGCATGGAGATGTTCAATGCTCCCAACCATCCCGCCTGGGGGCGTCCCAACGCCGGATGGGGTTCGCAGGGCGCCACGCCAGCGGCCAGCTTCGGCCGTATCCGCTCCACGTCGCAGCTGCGCCAGATTCAGTTCGCGCTGAAATATTCGTTCTGACCTCGTGCCCGCCGGCGCGGCGTCCGCTTGCATGAGGGCCCGCGCCGGTACATCCTGGTTTCTGCTTGCCTCCCGCGCTCCACTTCGGTCCGCACCGGAGCCGTCTCAAAATGAACCGGATTCTGGCGTGGATGCTGGTCGCGCTCGGGGCATGCGTATCTGTTTTCCTCTTGCTGGACGGCATGGATGCCTTCCATTTGCTGGGCGCGTTGCTGGCCTTCACCCTGCTTGCGGGCGGCGGTTTTCTGCTTCTCCGCTGGGCGTCAAAGTTCAGCCGCGTCTCCGCGCGCTTTACGCCCGCCTCGCTTGAACTCACCGCGCCGTGTGGCCACCTTGTGGGCGGCAACGGCAAACTTGGCTCCGCCTCCATCCCCTGGCCGGCGGTCGAAGGAATCCAACTTCTGGATGTGCCCGCTACCGAAGGCCTACCGGATCATCAGGTCTGCTTTCTTTATTCCACGCACGGTGACTTCACAATCCATTCCCTTCATTGGGACCGCCATGCCGAACTCGTTGCGGCGCTCGTCTCCCACTCCGGCCGCACTCCCGGGCGTTCCCTGCCTTCCCGTTCCGGCGCGCAGTCCCATTTCACGGCCGGCGAACGCATGACGCTCTCCGTCCTCCGCGTCCTCGGCTGGGCCGGACTCGCCGCGTCGCTCCTCTTCTTCTGGTTCCTTGCCGAGAACTTATGGAAGAGGGGCTTCAACTGGTCCGATGCGGGCATGGTTCCTGCCTTCCTCACCATGCTGGGCGGCAGTTACGCCCTCAGCCGAATCGGTACCCGCTGATGTTGGCGTCAGTACTTGTCAGTCGCAAGGGCATTTGCTGGGGGGCTCACTGACGCCGACGCGCCGTCGCCGTTTCTTGGCTCCCGATCAGATACCTACACTGGTGGTCCATTCGCCACTACGCGTCACTATTCCGATTTGTGAGTATTAAACGAAACTGGTGATGGCGCCTCGGTGACGGCAACGTGATGAGCGCATCGTGGGAAGTTACCAACGATCCGGACCCCGTTCTCGAACCGTCCACGTTTCTCTTCGGCGCCGCAGGTCTCGGTATGCTCGCGATTCTGCGCCGCCACGCGCGACCTAACCCGCGTTCGCTGCGATCTTCACAAATATCTTCGCCAAATCGCTGCCGCCGCCCTGCGCCAGAATATCGGCAAGCGTCTTCCGGTTCAGCGATTCCAGAAACGCGTTCAGCGCATCGCCTAGATACAGTTTGAGTTTGCAAACCGGCGTGATTGGGCACGTGTCGGTCGGGCGATGGAAACACTCCACAAGGCGCAGGTCCGGTTCGGCATGGCGCACCACGTCGCCCAATCGAATTCGATCCGGCTCCCTTGCCAGCGTCACGCCGCCCGCTCGTCCCGGCGTCACGTGGACGTAGCCGTATTGCCCCAAAGTCTGCACCACGCGCACCAGATGGTGCTTCGAAATACCGAACGCGTCGCTGATCTCCCGTGTGGAAACCGTCTTGCCGGGGTGCGCGCCCAGATAGATGAGTACGCGCAAAGCGTAGTCGGAATGCAAACTCAACTGCACTACTTCACTCTACTGGGATGAGGCCAGGAACGCATCGGCGTAGATATCCCGCGACGCCATTCCCGCCAGAAATACCTTCTTCTTGAGCTTCTGAACCAGACCCGGGTCGCCGCAGATGTATCCGCGCCATCCATTCAATTTCGGAAACCGCTCCAGCACCAATTGATCGAGCGGTCCGACCGGGATCTCCCCGCCGGGAGCGCCCTCCAGAACCGCGGGCGTGTACTCCACGTGCTCATGTTCACGCGCCAGTGCTCGTAGCCGCTCGGTGAGGTACAACCCGCTCTCGCGCACCGCCCCGTGGAACAGGTGCACCGCGCCACGATGGCCTTGCCGGATCGAATCGCGCAGGATTCCATAAAGAGGCGCCAGGCCTGTCCCCGTGCCGATCAGCAACAACGGCTGCTCGCCGCGGCCCGGAACGTAGAAACATTCGCCCAGCGGGCCCAGCACCTTCACTTTGTCTCCCCTCCGCGCCGAATCGTGCAGCCAGCCGCTCATCTGCCCGCCAGGCAAGCGCCGCACGTGCAGCTCCAACTCGCCCTCCTCGGGCAAGCTGGCGATCGAGTAGCTCCGTGCCAGCCCGTCTTCGCGAAGCAGCGTCACATACTGGCCAGGCCGGAACTCGAAGGCGGCTTCGCATTGCAACCGCACGCGCATCACGTCCGCGCTCAGCCGGTCGAGCGCGGTAATGCGCGCCGTGACCTGCGCATCGGCGTCAATGGGCGCCGCGCGCAGATCGCTTTCAGGCTTGCATACACACGCCAGGAAATAGCCGCGCTCCCGCCAGGAATCCTTTAGACCCACCTGCGCCTTCGCGGGAACCTCGCCCTCCACCGCGCGCATCACGCAAGAGCCGCAGCTCCCGGCCTTGCACGAATGTGGAATGGGCTGCCCCGTTCGCAGCAGCCCGTCCAATACGCTTTCGCCTTCCCGCAGCGCGCAGGTATTGCCGCCAAAATGGATGAGTGCCATCTACCGGCCCAACACGTCCTTGCGTGTCGACTCGGCGATGGCGGCCACTTTTCCAATCAACTCGTCGCCTACTCCCAATTCCCGCAACGTCGCGCCCAGAAGTTCGATGATTGCGTCCACATGTGAATCGTTCAGGCCATTCTGCACCAGAGGCGCGTGCGCCGACCGCATGTCCCGCCCGCTGTAGTTGTGGGGTCCGCCGAAGGCCATCGTCAGGAACGCCTTCTGCTTGGCAATCTGCCGGTCCATGTCGGTATCGTCAAAGAAGTGGCTGACGCGGTCATCGGCCAATACCTTGCGGTAGAAGCTGTCCACGGCGGCCTCGACGGCGGCCTGGCCGCCCAGTTGTTCATAAAGAGATCCGGTAAGAGTGTCGGAATTCATAATATGCATTTAGAGTGCAACTTTTAGCGGCGCCCGGTCAAGTGGAATCGCTCCTGCACGCGTCATCGCTTGCCATTATGGATTCGGATCCAACATTCTCGGCCCGGTCAACCCGGTTCCGCCGTCGCACCGGAATACGGCGCCCGTAATATAGGCCGCCGCGTCCGAACAGAGAAACACGGCCAAATCCGCCACTTCGCGTTTGGTCCCCAGTCGCCCCAGCGGCGTGTGCGCGCATACTACGCGGCGCGCCTCTTCGCTCGGCGCCAGCCGCCGCATTCCTTCGGTGTCGTCGATCGGACCCGGCGTGACACACACTGTGCGCACGCCTTCGCCGCCCCATTCGAGCGCCAGCGTTTGCGTCAGTAGTTCCACGCCCGCCTTGGCCGCGCACACGTGCGCCTGCATGGCGAATGGCTGATGCGCGTGATTCGCCGAGATGCTCACCAGCACCGCGCCCGGTTTGCGCACTCTCGAATAGGCCGCGCGATAGGTGTTGAACGTGCCCAGGACGTCGATATCCATCACGGCCTTGAATCCGTTTGACGACATGCCCGTGACCGGGGCGGGGAAGTTGCCCGCCGCTCCCGCGAAAACAAAGTCCAGCGGGCCATGCTCGGCATAGGTCTGCTGCAACGCCTCTTCGATGGCGCCATAATGCCTCACGTCACAGGCGTGGCCCGACGCCTGCAGGCCGCGCGCCAGCAACCCCTCCACCGCACCCGCCATCTTTTCCTCGTTGCGTCCCACCAGCACCACGCGCGCACCCAGTTCAGCAAAGCGCTCGGCAATGCCCAATCCGATTCCGCTCGTACCACCCGTAAAGAACGCCGTCTTGCCCGCGAACAATCCCTCGATAAATATGCTCACTTAACACCTGCCCATAAACGCTTCAGCATGGTCACTTGACCGGCATGATACAGATCGTGCGCCGCAATCCCGTGCACCAGGTAGAGCTGCTTCTCATTGAACTTCGTCATCTGCTCGATCGCCTTCCGAAGGGCCTTATGCTCCCGACCTAATAGAGCCACATCTTTTTTCCACTCCGCTTCCCCGTTTCCCGTCTCCGGCCGAGTGAACCAGTTCGACCCCTTCAACGCAAACGACCCTCTCTTCGCGCCCGTCAGCCGGCGACGCACCGTGTACTTCCAGTACGCCGCATGCAGCGTCAGTTCCCAGATGTTATGCCGCCCCTCGCCCGGCCGCCACGCCGCTGCCCCAGCCGTCACGCCCCGCAGCGCGCCGCGCAGATTGGGCCCATGCCAAGCCTTCCTTTCGTATGCCTCATCGATCCACGCGAGCAACTGCGCCTTGTCCATGCCGCGTATCCTACACGACATCCCGCATCCCATGCCCACATGGGCCAAGAGAATTCCGCCCTTTCCGTCATTACTTCATCAAGCCATGCCCGCCGCCAAATGCATCACCGCGCCCTCCACCGCCCTTTCCGTCGAATCCATCGAGCGCCGCATCCACATGATTCGCGGCCAAAAAGTGATGCTGGACACGGACATGGCGCTCGTCTACCAGGTGCCCACGTCCCGGCTAAATGAAGCCGTGAAGCGGAATCGCAAGCGGTTCCCGGAAGACTTCATGTTCCAGCTATCCGCCGCCGAGCGCCAAACTTTGACATCGCAAAATGCGATCTCAAACCCCTCCCGAGGCGGCCGCCGGACTCTTCCCTACGCCTTCACCGAACACGGCGTGGCCATGATCTCCTCGGTCCTCAATAACGAACGTGCGATCGCCATGAACATC
>CAYUZM010000042.1:1743-15177 GCA_964449665.1 uncultured Solibacteraceae bacterium | reverse complement strand
TCGAACAATTCCCCGATCCAGCGTTGCCTGCCTGCTGCACCGGTTGCTCGCGCACCGGTATCCGATGCAGGGCGCGGCGGACCATTTGGTGAGCGAGGCGCTTTACCTGGCCGACCCGGACGGGCATGGAATTGAGTTGTATCGCGACCGGCCGCGCGAGGAGTGGCAGTGGGCCGATGGGCGCGTGCGCATGACGACCGATCCGCTGGATGTGGAAGATCTACTCGCGGAAGCCCTGCCGCCAAGCGCCTCTGACCCCATGCACGCGGACACCAAGCTAGGCCACATTCATCTACGTGCGTCGAGGCTCGATGATTCGCTCGCGTTCTACACGGGGCTTGGGTTCGATTTAACGTGCGAGTATCCGGGCGCGATCTTCTTATCCACCGGCGGGTATCACCATCACGTGGCGTTGAATGTGTGGCAATCGCGGAATGCAGCGCTGGCGCCGGAGCACTCGGCTCGGTTGTTGAGGGCGACCTTCGAAGGACCGGAGGCGAAGACCGTGGTGGACCCGAACGGGATTGAGTTGGAGTTCCGAAAACCCGCATAATTTCGATTCGGCGACTCAAACAAGTCAGTCGCTGCCGAGATCACAACCGTCGCCGGGCAGTCCGCGGTCCGCCCATAGTCGAAATAATCCACATTTCCGGCTCAACTACGCCCGCTTCCCACCCGCCAAGCGCGCCTCCAGCCAAATGGCCAGCGTAAGCAGGAAGACCAACACCGTCCCGGCCATGGGCAGCGCCATCACCACCCAGACGCCCCAGAAATGCGACCCGACCGCGACAGTGACTGGCGCGAGGAGGCCTCCGGCCACCGCCAGCGAAAAGATCCCGTTGAAAAAGCCGGGGTGGTAGCCGGGGAAGCGGTGGCCGATCTTCTCGACCACGAGCGGATAGATGAGCGCGGAACCGGCGCCGAGCATAAGCACGCCGAACCAGGCTCCGCCACTGTTGTCGGTGCTCATCAGGAAGAGGCAGCCGAGCATGGCGGCGGCGGCGCTGGAAACGAGCAACTTTCCATGGCCGAACACCTTCAACAGCGCCTGGGCGCCGACGCGCCCCACCAAAAGCGCTCCCCAGAACACCGCAAGCATCTGCAGTGCGTCGTCGGGGGCCACACCGGCGCGGTGGACGGCGAATACCGTCAGCCACCCGGCGACGGTCCACTCGTTGCCGAACTGGAAGAAGAGCAAGAGGCTGAACAGGACCGCCGCGGGGCTGCGAATGTCGCGCCACATCTCGGCAGGGGAGACATCGCGGTGGGTCACCGGGGCGCCGAACTGGCGGCGGGCGAAGATCCCGGCGGCGAATCCGGGCAGCATGGCGGCCAGGATGAGGCTGCTGCGGCCCGTATAGACATAGAAAGTGCTGGAAAGAAAGAGCGCCATCAGGAGACTGCCGAGGCCGAATGCGATGCCGGCGAGGTTGACGGTGGAGGCCGCATCCCGCTCCCAGGTGAGCGTGAGACTCTGGAAAGCCGAACGGTTGAGCATCCCGGCGGCGAGGCCGACCGTGAACATGCCGATGGCGCGCCACCACCAGTCCACGGGCGGGCTGACGGCCGCAAGGTAGAGGAGCGACCCCGACGCAAGTCCGCACCCGCTCACGACGACAAATTGCACATCCTTTTTTTGCAATAGGATAGCAGCAATTTTCACCGACGACACGAGACCCGCGCCCAGCGCCAGGAAGTAGGCGCCGATCGTCAGAAAGTCCTCGCTGATGTGGTGCCCCCAACTGGGCAGGACAGCTCCGGGGAAGCACATCAGCAGGCCAGAGAGGAAAAAGATGCTGAGAGCCGTGCGCGCGCTGGCGGCGCGGTAGGCGAATGCCGGGACTGCGGACACACCCGGCGTCGACGGCTCACTCATGGACACCCCAGCATTCTAACCCACCTCGCGCCGACTGTTCGCCTCACGCAGGTCCTCAGGCTCCCAGTTCCTGAAACACGGCAAGGAGAGTTCTCCCGAATTCCGTATACGGTTTGACTGCCTTTGTTGAAAATACACAACTTCATCGTGGTGACACTTTGGACTGTAGCGTGCATAACGGACGGTGGGTCTTCAGAGGTTTTTACTCCTTTGGTGTTGGTTGCCTCCTTTTCCTGAGCGCGTCGGCAGTACGCGCTTCGATTGAGATCGGCCAAACCGCCCCGGTGGCTTTTGCCCCGGGGCCTTTTCTTTTCCGGGCGCGAGCCGCGCGGCCCCTTCGCGCAACACCTCCACTAAACTGGTAGTTTCCGATGAGCCGCCGCCTGTATGCCCGCTGGATGGACCGGTGGGAAACCGACCTCGCCAATCGCGATACAAACCGCACCGAGCGCCCATTTGACTGGGGGTTGGAATGGTTGAACCTCTCTCCGGCGAACGGGCATGGCACCCCGTTGGACGCTTTCGGAGCCTGGTCGGCCGCTCAAATTGCCCGTTCCCACGAGTTTTTCGCCCACGAGTCCCCCAGCGACGCCCGGCTCGAAGGCGCAACGCTCACCTTCACCAGCGGCGTCCGGACGCCCCATCCTAAAAACAACACCGTGCACGCCGAGTACTTCCCGGCCCCGCACGCGCGGGGGCGGGCGGTGCTCGTAATCCCGCAGTGGAACTCGGATTTCGAATCGCACCTCGGCCTGTGCCGGCTGCTGAACCGGTTCGGCCTGTCCGCGCTGCGCCTGAGCCCGGCCTACCATCACCGCCGGATGCCGCCGGAACTCACGCGGGCGGATTACCACGTGTCGGCCAACCTGGGGCGCACGGTGCAGGCGACGCGGCAATCGGTGGTCGACGCGCGATCGTGCCTGGACTGGCTGAGCGGGCGTGGCTACACGAGGCTGGGCATTTTGGGCACCAGCCTCGGTTCTTGCATCGCCCTCCTCACCGCCGCGCATGAGCCGCGGCTGCGGGCGGCGGCCTTCAACCACGTGTCGATGAACGTGGGCGACGTGGTGTGGACCGGCATGTCCTGCCGCCACATACGCGCCACCCTCGACGGGCATGTGACGCTGGAGGAGTTGAACCGGTGCTGGTCGGTGATCTCGCCCTCGGCCTATTTGGATCTGCTCGCGCGGCGGACCAATAAGAACCTGCTCGTTTGGGCGCCATACGATACGACGTTCCGCCCTGAGTACTCCCGGCAGGTGCTGGAAAACTTCCGGCGGCTGGCGATTCCGCACGAAACCGTCACCCTGCCATGCGGACACTACACGACGGGCAAGTTCCCGTTCAACTGGCTAGACGGGCTGGCTCTGGCGCGGTTCCTGCAGCGGAACCTGTAGCTCCCGCACCGCTGCCGCCCCAATTTCAAACGACCGCAGACGCGCGGCGTGGTCGTAAATGTCCGATGTGAAGATCAACTCGTCAACGCCCGTGGCACGCACAAATTCGGCGGCTTTGCGGTGAATCGTATCGGGTGCGCCGACGAGCGCCACGGCCATCTTCGATTCCACCAGGCGGCGTTCGTCGTCGCTCCAAAGGCCAACCATGGAATCCACGGGCGGGGGCGTGAAGACACCGTGGCCGCGGATGAGGCTGCAGAAACGAAGCATGGGCGAGGTGGCGAGCCGCCGCGCTTCGGCATCGGTTTCGGCGGCGACCAGCGGCACGCCGGCAATGGCGTAGGGCGCGTCGAGGTGCGAGGAGGGGCGGAACTCGTCGCGGTAGAGGCGGAGGGCATGGTGCAGAAGTTCGGGAGCGAAGTGGCTGGCAAAGGCGAAGGGCAATCCCATCTGCGCGGCAAGCTGGGCGCTGAACGTGCTGGAGCCGAGGAGCCACACCGGCACGTTGGTCCCTTCACCGGGAACCGCTTTCAGGCGCTGTCCGGGCCCGGCGGGGGCGAGGTAGGCGAGCAGCTCCGCCACCTGGGCGGGAAAATCGTCTTCCGTGTTCAGGTTCCGCCGCAGGGCTCGCGCGGTGAGCATGTCGCTGCCGGGAGCGCGGCCGACGCCGAGATCGATGCGGCCAGGGTACAACGTTTCGAGCGTGCCGAACTGTTCGGCGATGACGAGCGAGGCGTGATTGGGCAGCATGATGCCGCCCGAGCCTACGCGGATCGTGGACGTGCCGCCCGCGACATGGCCAATCAGCACGGAGGTGGCGGCGCTGGCGATGCCCGGCATGTTGTGGTGCTCGGCGAGCCAGAAGCGGGTGTAGCCCCAGCGCTCGGCGTGTTGTGCAAGGTCAAGCGTGTGGCGGAAGGCGCCGACAATGGTGCCGCCGGTCTTTACCGGAGCAAGGTAGAGGATGGAGTAGCGGACGGGCGTTGGCATCTGCTTATGGGATGCGGGCCAAGTGGGTTCGGCTACAAGTCGCTGACGCAGCGGAAGCTGATGTTCGTCGTCGCGCTGTCCGGGGTGTTCTTGGTGCGGGCGGCGACGCGATAGCGGTTGCAGTAGCTGGCGTGGCAAAGGTAGCTTCCGCCGCGCATGGACCGTTCGCGGCCCTGCGGCGGACCCACGGGGTTGGCGCGGGTAGCCGTGAGGTGCCAGGCGGGGTCGAACCAGTCGGCGCACCACTCCCATGCGTTTCCGGTAATCACCTGCAGGCCGTAATCGTTAGGAGGGAAAGCGTCGACGGGAGCGGGGGCCGTGTAGCCGTCTTCGCCGAGGTCACTGTTGGGAAACTCGCCCTGCCAGACATTGCACAGGTGCCGCCCGCCCGGCGCGAGTTCGTCGCCCCACGGGTACTTCCATTGCTCGTGGCCGCCACGGGCGGCATATTCCCATTCGGCTTCCGTCGGCAGGCGTTTCCCGGCCCATTCGGCAAAGGCGGCGGCGTCGTTCCAGGAGACATGAACCACGGGCGTGTTGAGGCGGGCTTCGATCGAGGAATCCGGGCCTTCGGGGTGATCCCATGCGGCGCCGTTCACCTTGCACCACCATTGCGTGCCCGGCACACGCTGGTCGATGAGACGTTCGGCGGCGGTGGCGGGGATGTGGCCTTGAAAGACGAACGACCAGCCGAACTGTTCGGATTCGGTCCTGTACTGCGTGGCGCGGACAAACTCGCGGAACTGCTCGTTGGTGACCGGGGCGCGGTCCATGAAGAACCCGTCGATCGAGACCTCCCGGATCGGGCCTTCGCCGTCGGCGGGGAACCCTTCCTTGTCTTCGGTGCCCATCCAGAAGCGGCCGCCGTCGAGCTTGATCATGCCATCGGTCGAACGTGCGCGGGCAGGCCTACGCTCGCCCGACATATTGCGCGAGAGGGCGAGGGTTTCGGCGCGTTGCTTGCTGGGCACGCAGCAGGGATTGACGCCTGGAACGAGCCGGAAAGGGTTCGAGCTACTCATGTCGTCGCGGCAAGCGGCACTTTGGCCTTCTTGACGTCCGCCTTCGAGCGGAGGCTCTCGAGAAATCCCCCGATGATCTCCTCGTGGCGCGCACGCAAAAGCTCCTGCTCGATCTCTTCGCGCACTTCTTCAACGGGCACGAGGCCGCCCGGTTTACGGTCATGGAGGAGAGCAATGTGATACCCAAACTCCGTGCGGAAAACTGGGCTCGTTTCGCCTGGCTGCAGCGCGAAGACAATCTGGTCGAACTCATCCACCATCTGTCCGAGAGGAAACCATCCCAGCATCCCACCCTGGCCCGCGCAGTCGGAAAATTCGTCGGCAACCTCGGCGAAGGGCCTTCCATTGCCGAGTGCCTCCTGGGCCTTTTGTATGGCCGCAAGTGCCTCGTCTTCGCTGGTGGTCTCCGTAACGTTCTTCACAATGTGCGAGGCATGAACCATCGGCGGGCGCTGGAACGCCTCGCGGTGCTGCTTATAGAAGTCGAGCGTCTCTTTGGGCTTGGGGCGCGGCGCGGAGGCGAAAAGGCGTTCAATCAACTGGTCGACGCGGAGGCGCGCTTCGACTTCCTTACGTGCTTCGGCCGGATCGACACCTGCACGCGTGGCGCCGGGCTCGCAGGATTCCAGGTCACCCGCCGGCGGATACATCTGGCTAATGGTGCGTAGGACGAGATCTTCGTCCAGGGGCTCAGTGGCGGCGAGCGCGGCTTGCCGTAGCAGGATGCGTTCGACCACGGCGTCCTGCGCCCACTCCCAGAGCTGCATCTGCGCGGCGATAGGGTCCATCTCTTCGAGTTCGTGTTGCACGCGCGGGCGCAGGGAGGCGGCTTCCTGCCGGATGGCGGCGTCGTCGACGAATTCGCCGTTGATGAGTAGTCCCATGGAGTATGAAGTTCTATTCTAGCGGGGATGGCGCGGGCCAGCGATTCGACGGGTGCCGGGCTGCTAGGTGGACTGAACACTACCCTGGCGGGACATGCCGCGCGCGTAGGCCCAGGTGACGAGGGCGGCCACCGCGGCGGATGCGAGCGTATCGCTCAAGTAGTGGTCATTGACGGCAACACGGGCGGCCGAGACCAGCAAGGGCAGCACCACTAACGCGAGCCGGTAGCGCGGAAGCAGAACGGCCAGAGGAAAGAAGAGACTCCAGAAGTGAACGGCGTGTCCCGAGGGGAAGGAGTTGCCCACGGGCGCGAACCAGGTGTCGTGCCAGCCTCCCGGTTCCAGTGCCTCGAACGGCCTCAGGCGGGAGAACGGTGTCTTCAGGATGCCGGCCAGGATCCGGGCCGTGAGGTGCGAAAGGCCTATAAACAGAAGCGCCGATGACAACCGGCGGCGCTCCAGGAACCGGGCCGCAAGCCCCGCGGCTACAAGCAAGATGCCGTAAAGAAGGCGGGAGACGCCGAATGCGAACACGAATTCGCAAGCCGTCATCAACCGTTGGACCATGAGACGGCTTCCGGCCGGGAGCGATGACACGGCCACGGCCAGCGGCCCATCGGTCAATGCGATGGAAAGCGCGCAGAGCGCCGTAGCCGTCAGCGCGCACAGCAGGAGAAAGCGGCGCCAATCCGTCGAGAGCGTCTCGGGCATGGCGGTCAAACAGATCTACGAATGGACATGGCGTTGTCTTCCCATCATTTCGCCTTCCGGGGAATTTACTCCGTCGGCGTGGCAATTCCGGGGCGAAGCAGAATTTTGGCCGATCGTGGCGGAATCTCGACCACGCCCAGCACCTGGCGCGTAGCGGCATCCATGAGGGCGTTGTCGAGGCGGAGCGTTTGGCTTAAATTGCCTGGGTTGACCGCGACCATGCCATTCGTGAAACTCCGGCGGTAGACGGTGGTGTGAGGCGCCTTGTAACGGTCGAGGTCGTTCGGGGGAGCGGTTTCCGCCGGGTCGCCGATGGGCCAGAAGAAGTGCCCGGCGAGCTCGCCCATGGGGACGGCCAGACGGTTGTTGCCCTCTGGAGTGCGGGCTTCGATGCCAAGCAAATACGTGCCGTACGCAAACAGGCTTCCATCGGACTCCGGAATGAGCGGCCAGCGAGATTGGGCGGCGCGCGCGAGCAGTTTCAGATTCTCCAGCCAGATCTCGATGGGCGTGTCCGGAAACGAAGAGACGGCGATGGCGTCCGGCGGACGGGGTTTCTCGAGCGTCGGCGTAAACAGAAACGCCGCGTTGGCCGGTTTGCGAAACGCCGCGGCCGTGAGCGACGTGGCGTGGAGGACGGGGTAAGCGCCCGTGTAATGCTTGACCCATTCCTGGATATTGCGGATTTTAAGCTCCGATTCTATTCTTTCCGCTTCGGTGGCGGCCTGCACGGGGAGCGCCACCCCGTTGAAGCCGTCGTCACGCGCCGAAAGCAGAGCGTAATAGATCTGTTCGGGCGAAGCCGAAGCGGGCATGTCGCGCAGGAACGGAATGGCGCGGGGCACGCCGGCGGGGCGGCCTCGCCGCGAACGCACGAGCGAGAATAGGGCGGCAAAGCGCGCGAGGTCGGCCGTGCCGTCGTCGAGGGCGACAAGCGGATACTCCGTGCGCCTTGTAACCTCCGGATCCGCGAAACCCAATTTGTCGCCACTGACCGCGATGAGGCGGGCCTCGAATGCCGCGTCGGGGCTGGACCGCCGGGCATCGATAGTCAGTTGGTTGTCGCCCACGGCGAGCGCGCCATTGCCTTTCAGCGGCACGAACTGGGGAGCTTCGCCACCCGTCCCGTCAGCCGTGGCGATGCTCTTGCCGTTCAACTTCACATCGAGCGCCGCGCCGCGAATGGCCCATTCCAGCAGGTAAACTTCGTCGCTCTTGCCGTCCCATGGGAACGTGCGGCGAAGGCGGACCGCAGGCGCGATCCAAGGAACTCCAGGCTGGATGTTGCGCTGGGCCTTTCCAAACGCGCCGCTGCCCGTGCGCCAGCCCTCGCGCGCGGCTCCGGGCTCCGCAAGGGTATATTCGAGCGGCTCCTGGCCGCCGGCGAGGGTTTCCACCTGGGGCGTGTTTTCGAGCATGCGGCGGTTGAGCGCGGATATCCACTCTTCACCAAGTTGCTGCGCAAGAGTTGAGCCAGGCGCGGGCGCGTAGATAGCAGCGGCGAGTCCCATGGCGCGGTACAAGCTCAGCTTTCCCATGAGGTCGCGATAGAGCCGGCGCAACTCCCCGCGCGTGTCCGCCCGCAGCGCGCCAAATTTGCCGAGCACCACGGCACGCCGCTGGCCGATGATGAACATGCCGGGGCCGGGCGTGAAGTGGAGGTCGTGGACGTGACCATTCGCCGTGTCGAACCAGCCGCTGGCGCCGTTGACAAGACGGGTGGGATCGAGGCGGGCAACCTCGCCCGCGAGCGCGCGGGCCGCATCGAGTCCAAAGGATTCCTGGCCGTTGCCCTCGTCGAAGAGGGTCCAGAGTGCAATGGACGGGTGGACGCGGAGGGATTCCACACTGGCCAACGTTGTGGCCCGCTGAGAGCCGGGCTCCGCCGCGCGAGGAAGATCCTGCCAAACGAGTAGCCCCAGGCGGTCGCAGGCCGCATACCAGCGATGGGACTGCCGCGTCTGCTGGCGGACCGTGTTGAAGCCCATGCGGACCATGGACCAAGGGTCGGATTCCAGCCCAGCCAGCAGTCCGTAAGAGAAGAACGGCTTCCCATTCAGGAGAATCCGCGGCACGCCGCCGGCATCTTTGGAGACACTCACGGTGCGCATGGCGGCATAGCTTTCCACTTCGTCGCCGGAGCCAAGCCTCACGCGGAGTTGATACAGGAACGGATCGCTGGGCGACCAGTAGCGCGGTTTCTCCGGCTTGATCCAGATGCGTTCGCCCGTGTTGCCCTTGGCGGCGGCCACCACGGCCACGCCATCGCGCAGTTCAATTTCGACAACGTCGGCTGCAAGCGTGGATACCGTGACGTTGATTGCTTCGCCCGTGGCGACCGTGTCGGCAACGATGCGTGTGACGTAGTTGGCGGGCACCGTTTCGACCCAGGCTGCGGAAAGTATTTGCGCGGCCATCGGACTTTGCACCGCCGCCGGACCTTGCGCCGCCATCGGACCTTGCGCGGCCGCCGCACCCTGCACGGTGATCTCCTGGCTGGCCTTGGGGGCGAGGTGACCCGTGATGTCGTAACCTTCACCCGCTGCGAGCGGAACCGGCCTGCCGTTTACGAACACGGGCGCGGCCTCGGAAAGATGGAGCAGAACATGTTGCCCGCGTGCGGGAGCGGCAAAGGCCACGTTCAGACGGCAGCGACTCGCACCGCATTCCGGCGCGCCTCCGAGTTTTTGCCATTTCTTCCGCACCAGGTGCGGGCGAGGATAATCGTTGTCGCGCGGAGTAGGCTGCGCCGAAGTTGAGCCCAAACCTCCGAAAGCGGCAAGCGAAACAGTTAAGAAAACCGCATGTTTCATTGAGTCGAAATGCTTCTCATTTTAGTTCGTGCGATCCTTACAAACTCTTTACATAGTTCTCCGTAACAAGAACCGGCACGAACTCCGTCTTCTTAACTTGAGTATCTCCTCTTCCCATCTCCGGCGTACGGTTTCCCATCTCCGGCGTACGGCGTTGTTTGCGCTCGTGACGCTGCTGCCGTCCGCCGCACAAACGGTGAACGTGCGGGAAAGCGATCCGGTGTACATGCCCGGCGGCGTCGATTCGAACAGCCCGGTGTGGTGGTCCGATGCCGGTTTCCGCATGTTGAATTCCACCGGATATTCGCTTTTGAGCACCGGACCCAATCAGTTCTCCTTTGATCGCACGGAATGGGTGGACGGATTGCAGATGATGCACCTCCCGTTCTGGATGGAAGCGGTGTGGAAAGATCCCGACGGCGTCCTGTTTGGCTGGTACCACCATGAACCGGGTGGGCTGTGCGCGAACGGGCTGACGTCGCCCGAGATCGGCGCGGCGGTTTCGTTCGACGACGGTGTCACCTGGCAGGACATGGGCATCGTAATGACCGCGGCCGACCCCATCGATTGCAATGCCAAGAACGGCTTCTTCGCCGGGGGCCATGGCGACTTTTCCGTGGTGGCGGACCGCGCGGGCGCGTACCTCTACTTTGTCTTCAGTAACTACGGAGGGCCGGTGGAGGGGCAGGGACTTGCGATGGCCCGCATGGCCGTGAGCGAACGGTGGGGTCCAGCCGGCGCCGTTTGGAAGTGGCATGACGGCGCGTGGAGCGAACCGGGACTCGGAGGCCTGGTGACGCCCATCGCTCCGGCCAAAGTGGCTTGGCAGCAATCGCACACCGATTCGTTCTGGGGTCCCTCGCTCCACTTCAACACCCATCTCAACGCGTTTGTAATGCTCATGAGCCGGTCCTGCTGCGACGAACGCTGGCCGCAGGAAGGCATCTACATCAGCTTCAACCGCTTCCTCGGCAATCCGAACGGATGGTCGGAGCCAAAGAAGATCATCGATAAGGTCGGCTACGGCCCCGGCTGGTATCCGCAGGTGATCGGCGTCGAAGAGGGGGAAACCGACACGCGTGCCGGGCGCAAGGCGCGGCTGTACATTCATGGCATTTCCTACTGGGAACTGGAGTTTGACCGCACCCCGGCTCAGTGAGCCTGTGCCGGTTTGAGCCAGCGCGAGAGGTCGGGAAGCAGAAGTTCGCGAATCTCGGGGCGTTGCAGATCGGCCGCGGTCACCAGTTGCACTCCTGAATCCACGTCGGCGGCGGGCGCGCGGCCTGCTAGTTTTTCACCAATTGCCCTGGCGGATTCGTAGCCCATCTTGAACGGATTCTGCACGATCAGCGAGTCGATCCATCCTTCGCGCAAATCGTTGACGAGTTGCTCGGAGGCATCGAAGGCCACCAGCTTCACGTGGCGGGCGTTGCGCGATTTGAGCGCCTGCACCGTGCCCGAGGAACTGGACTCGTTATCGGCGAACAGCGCGCCGAGCGTAGGGTTCGCCGAGATCATATTCTCGGCCGCGGCCATCGCCTTGGCGCGGTTGGCCATGCCGAATTGCATGCCGGCGATCTCGATGCCGGGGAACTTGGCTTTCATCTCTTCCGCGAAGCCGTCTTCGCGCTCCATTGTGGATGCGCTGCCCGGCATGAAGCCGATGACCCCAACTTTTCCTTTGCCCCCCAGCACCTCGCCGATGCGGCGGGCGGCCATGCGGCCTCCTTCGCGATTGTTCGTCGCGACGTAGGTCAAACGGCGCGGCGTGTCGATGGCGGAGTCGAATATGGCAACGGGGATACCGGCCTTTGCCGCGCGCTCCACCACGCTGACAAGCGCGGTGCGGTCCACCGGTGCCAGAACAATCCCCGCGAGCCGGCGGTTCACCATCGATTCGACAATCTCAATCTGGCGGCTCGAATCGACCTCCAGCGTAGGCGCATTCCATTCGACATCAAACCCGTATTCGCTCGCCGCCTGCAGCGCGCCGGCGTGTACCGTTTGCCAGAAGATGTGATTCGCCCCTTTGGGCACGACGCCAACAACCGGTTTGCCGGAACGGCGGCAGGCGGCGAGCGAAGCAAGGGTTGTGGCGAGAAGGGCGCGGCGGCGCATGCGAAGGAAGTGTACAGCATGGCGCGCGGCACACGGGCGGGCGCGCCAGTTTGTCCGGTGCGCGCCAGCCGCGCGCCAATCCGTCGGGCACCTGCCAATCGCGTGCCCGGGCTCCCCTTTGCACTGTGATATTGTCTCGTTGGCTGAATCCGATGACCAAAGACATTCGCTGCTACGACTACGTGAATCATCCCTATGCCGGCGTGCGCGACGCACTGAAGGCGGATGCCCTGGCCGTTTTCCGCGCGGCGACGAAAGCGGCCACGTCGCGGGCCGAAAGCGTGGCGGCGGAGTTGCGATTGGATGTGGGCGGCATCGCCATTGGCGCCGACATCGTAATTGCCGTGACCGGCATCGAAGAAAAAGCGGACGGACCGTCGACGACGCTGCACCTGGAATGGGAGGCGGCCAAGATGCCGGGCTTGTTTCCGCTGATGAAAGCGGAACTGCACGTCTATCCGCTCACGCGCACCGAAACGCAACTGGACTTCTCCGGAAAGTACGATCCGCCCATGGGGGCGCTGGGCGGGTTGCTGGATGCCGTGGCCGGACATCGCATCGCCGACGTCGCCGTGCACCGGTTTGTGAGCGCCGTGGCCGAACATCTGCGGCGCACCTTGGGGTGAGGCGTCAGGCTTGGCGCCGCCGGGTCACGCTGGGCGCGGCCGTGCGCGAACCCGCGCCTTGGCGGAAGTGAGACGCCACGACATCGCCAGTAACTCGCGCAGGGCGTCTTGACCGATTTGCGAGAGACGCACCAGCACCACTGGGTGCTTGCGATAGTGTTCCGTCACATAGTACGCGTCGGGTGCGTCTTCGATAAGCCCCTCGCGGTCGTCCTTCGTGGCGCGCACGATGAGCGTGTCCGGTTCAGCCGAAGGATGAGTGGCGAGTCCGGCGAGAAAGCAGCCTCGCACCTTCAACACCGGAGAACCGTCGTACTTGGTGGACTCCTCGACATCCGGAAGCGAGAGCCCGGCGAGGCGCACTGGTTCGAACACGCCCGGCGCGGCAGCCACTACGAGCGCTCGCGGAACAAACGCGGCAGGAAACCGGCTAGAGAATAGCGCCAGTTCTTCCACGTGTGGCCGCCTTCGGAGCTGTGAAAGTCGGGCGTCACACCGCTTGCTTTCAGAAGGTCCACCAGCGTCTGCGCATTCTGCGCGCCGGCGTCTTCCTTGCCCATCCCGATCCAGAAGAGCCGGATCTGCTTATTCCAGTCGGCCCCCTTGGCGAGAAACGCCTCGTGGCGCTTCTTGAAGTCCTCCAGGGTGTTGCTGGAGACGCCGGAACTGAACACGCCAATGTAGGCAAACATGTCCGGGTGATTCAGGCTGACGCGCAGCGTTTGCGAGCCGCCCATGGAGAGTCCGGCCAGCGCGCGCGATTCGCGTCCGGTCTTTACGCGATACGTCTTCTCCACGAGCGGAATGATGTCGCCCATGAGATCGGCTTCAAACATATCGGAGTTCTTCGCGCGGTTTCCCGACTTCACCACATGCCCGTCGGGCATCACGATGATCATGGGCCGCATCCGCCCGTCGCTGAAAAGGTTGTCGGCGATCATGCCGGCCCGGCCGACGGTGGTCCATTCCATGTCGGTGTCGCCGGAGCCGTGGAGTT
>CAYUZM010000042.1:0-1733 GCA_964449665.1 uncultured Solibacteraceae bacterium | reverse complement strand
ATAGGTGTCCTTGCCCGATTCATAGCCCGGCGGCGTGCAGACGTGAACGCGGCGATCGGCATGCACGGAGGCGGAGTTGTAGTGATGGATATGAACGGTGCCGTGCGGCACGTCGCGCCAGGCGAAGAAGTTCACCTTGGGGCCCTTCACGTCCAGCATGCTCTGCGGCCCGCGGTTGCCCTGCGTCACAAGCGGGTTCGCGGGGTCAACCATAGGCGTGCCATCGACCACAAAGCTGTAGTTGTAGAGCTCTGGCTCAACCGGGCCCAGCGTGACGGTCCAATCACCAGCTTCGGACTTCGTCATGGGGACGGTGGTTTGCGCCGGCATCCACCCTCCGCGCAATTCGACCGCCGTGGCTTTGGGCGCCCGCAGGCGGAAGGTGACGCGCGCGTCTGGAAGGATTTCCGGCGAGGTGAGCGGCGCGGCTTGCGGTGGGCGCTGGGCAAAAGCTGCCGCGGCGGCGAGGAAAAGTGCGAGGGAGCGCATTCCCGGACTGTATCACCTGGCCGGATCGCGCTCAACGGAACTCGCGGCCCGCCGGGAAAGGATGTGTCCCTTAGGCGTGCGCTTCGACCGGAATCGGCAGTTCGGTGGCATCGCGCCACAGCCGGTCGAGATCGTAGTAGGAGCGGGCCGTTTCGGTGAAAACGTGGACGACCATGTCGCCGTAGTCCATCAAAACCCATTCCGCGTTGGTGTAGCCTTCCACGGAGTTGGGCCGCTCGTCATTGGCCTTGAGCGCGCGTTCCACCTCGTCGGCAATGGCCTGAATCTGGCGCTGGTTGGCGCCGCTGCAGATGACGAAGTAGTCGGCAAACGACGTGACGGGGCGCAAATCGAGCGCGCGGACTCCAGTTGCCTTCTTGTCCAGTGCGGCTTGAACGGCAATTTGCCAGATGGCGGGGGGAGCGGGCGGCTCTACTTTCTTGGCTGGTTTGCGGCGCGTGGTTTTGACTGCGGCCGACGCTGCGGTCTTCTTCGTGGCGATGTTCTGTGTTCCTCAGCCCCATCGTACTAAACTAAAAGGGAATGCGGTGGACCTGTTCCATTCTGGCGGCGACGTGTGCTTTGGCGCTCTACGGCCAGACCACGCCCGCTCCGGCGTCGGGTGCACCGGCGGAACTGGCGCAAGAAATCGAGACGCTGAAGGAACTGGTCGCATCCGGCGCCGCTCCGCGCCTGGCGCTGGAGAATGCGCAGAAACGGCTGGCCGATCAGCGCGACGAGGAGTTGCTGCGGCAGACGCTCTACGGAAAGCTCGAAGTAGAAGAACTTTCGCCCGGGCAGGCCGACGAAATGGTGCAGGCCGCCGCGCGTCGCGTCGAGCGGCGGCGGGAAGCACTGGAGTTGGCCAAGCAGAAGGTGGAAGTGGGCGCAGCCTCGCGCACAAGCCTGACGCCGTTCCTGGAAGACTACGACCGTATGGTGCGGGCCCTGGACGCAGCGAATTCACGGGCGCAGTTATTGAAAGAGATCTCCGAAATTGCGCGCCGCGAGGTGGAGTTCGAACAGAACACGGAAGACACGCTCCCGCAGCAGCCGTTCGGGCCGATGCCGGTGGCCGAGAAGTTCAACGGCGACGGTGTGTTTCTCGCGTCACATTGGCGCGAGACCGTGCTCGCCTTCGAAGACCAGTTCGGGCGCGGCCTACCCGTCAGCGCGAAGGGCGAAACCGCTTTCCACAAGGCGCTCGGGTATGACCATCGGGGGCGCGTCGACGTGGCTATGGA
>CAYUZM010000041.1:0-15194 GCA_964449665.1 uncultured Solibacteraceae bacterium | reverse complement strand
GCATGCAAGATTGCAACCTCCACTCGGACATCATGGATCACGCCGGTCACAAACGCTTCAATATCGGCCACTCCAGCAGCTCGAAAGTGCTGCAAGAGCCTCTGATAGCGCTCCTCCAGGATCGGTACCTCCGTAAGGATGTTCTTCAAGCCCTGCTGAATATCCTGCGCGTCTTCCTCCGTGTAGATCGCGAGTGCTTGCCCAAGGTGGTTCGCCAACCCGATGTAATCGACGATGAAGCCGCGTTGCTTCCCTGTTGCCACGCGATTTACCCGAGCGATCGCCTGTAGCAAGTTATGTTCAAATAGGCGCTTGTCGATATACATCACTTGCTCGACGGGCGCATCAAAGCCAGTCAGCAGCATGTCGCAAACGATCAGGAAGGCGATTCCGGTCAGCGTCTTCTCTGGGTCGTCGAAATCGAAGGGCTTGCAGAAGTTGTCAACCGCGTTCAAACGTTTGGCGTCCTTGCGGGCTTCCGTGATCAGGGCAAGCTCATTGGTCGCGTCTGCGGAGACCACCACGACCGCCTTCAAAAACGCGATTCGCCGGATGATCTCGGCATCCGGCTTAGGCTTCAGCCGCTCGCGATCTAGCCGTTCGGCGAGTGCCTCGCGAACGGACTTCAAGTAACGGATAGCGGCGAGCTTTGAATGGCATACGATCTGTGCTTTGAACCCATCCGGCAAGATGTTGTCGATGTAGTGGTCGACCAGATCGCGCGCAATCGCCCCGATCCGCTTCTCAGCCTCAAGAATGTCGCCGCTCGCGCCGTACTTCTTCTTGATCGCCGCCAGCTCGGCGTCCGTCCGCTGGCGGAACAGATCTTCGAACTTTGTATCAAACCCGTGCTTGTCTTTGAGCGCCGTATCCGCCGTTCGCCCTTCATACAGAATCTGAAGCGTTGCGCCATCGCGAACGGAGTCCATCAATTTGTACGTGTCGATGTATTCGCCGAACCGCTTCACGGTTCGCTTGGTGCCGTGCTGTTCGGTGATCAGCGGTGTCCCCGTGAACGCAATCCTCGTCGCCCTTGGAAACGCTTCGAACAGGTTGTCGCCAAGGTCAGAACTCTGCGTCCGATGCGCCTCGTCGATCATGAGCAGGATTCGTTCGGAGTCATTGACTACTCCGAAGCTTTCGGCCGATGGCGGTTTCCGGTGGTTCCCCAGCGCCTCCTTGAGTGAAGCAGGCAGCTCTTCGGCGCGCTCCATGAACTTGTGCACCATCACCATGTTCACGTCCGACGCTTCAGTGCTCAGGTGCAGGCGCAGGTCACTCGTGCTCTCGATGACGTTGACCTTGCCGCCGATCAGCCGCGCCGTGCCAGCAAGCTGTTCCTCAAGATCGATCCGGTCATTGACCATCACGATCTTGAAATCCGCCAGATCGCGAGATGCCCGCAACATGCGCGCCACGAACACCATCGTTAGTGACTTCCCAGACCCCTGGGTATGCCAAACGACACCCGATCGCTCCTGTGGAGTTTTCCCCACCCGCAACCTCTCAACGATCCTGCGGGCGGCACGGTACTGCTGGTAGCGGCAAACCACCTTGACGCGCTTCCCGGAATCGGTGTCCATGAAAACAGCACAGGTGCGCAACACATCGAGCAGGGTATCTGGCGCCAGCAAGCCTTGAATCAGTCGCTCCTGTTCGCGCTCGGTGCCGAGCGGGGGCGCGTAGACGCGGCGGCACTCCGGCCAGATATCTCTCCAGGCATAGAAGTGCTCGTGGCCTGAAGTGATGGTGCCAAACTCAGCCTTCTCACCGCAGGTTCGTACCACCAGCAAGTTGGAATAGAAAAGTCGCGGCTCGCCCTCACGCAAACCAGCCGCCGACGTTTCCGGCCGCGCGTTCCGGTAGCGCAGCAACTGCACGAACGCCTCATAGATCGGGTTCGCCGTATTCGGATCGCCAATCTTCGCCTCCACCACCACTAGCGGAATGCCATTCACGAAAAGCACGATGTCCGGAATGATGCAGCTCTTCACGCAGCCCGGCGTGTCGACGCGGAACTGATTGATGGCATGGAAAACGTTCCGCTCCGGGTGTGCGAAGTCGATCAACTGAACGACCGGGTCGGGCTCGCCGGTAATTTCGTTCACGTCCACCTGAGCCTTGAAGAGCAGCTTTTGGACGGCCTCGTTCGCCTCCAGCAACGTTCGGCTCGGGTGGCGGATCAGTTGGTCGCGCAGATCCTCAAGTTGGCGCTCCGTCAGCCATTCCCTTCCATCCGCAGTCCGATTGAGGGCCCGGACGGAATTGCGGAACACCTCCGGAAGCAACCACTCGCGAAAGCTCACCCGCAAACTGGCGGCTGGGTCCGACGGGATGATGTTATGCCCCTGGTCCACCACCGTCCAGCCCAGCGTGCCGAGCTGGTCGAGGAAAGGCTTTTCGACATGGAAGTATTCGGACATGCTTGCGCCGGTTCTGTGTATAGCCTCAATCTAAACGCAAAGAAACACAGCCTCTCTAGACAGAGGCAACATCTTTAGGATCAGCAACATACCCAATCCGCGGCCAGGTTCTTTATCTAAAATCGCCTTGAACGTCCGCCTTCCGGAGCCGGTTTAGACAGATGCCACTTTGCCCAGCGGGTTGCTCCATCTGGCACAATGAGCCCCACCTTCTTCATCTCCTGTAGCAGGTTTTTTATGAATTCCTTCTTTTGCCTCTCATCCAACGCATCCGACAGCTTGCCCACGAGCAATGCGTCCAGGTCCGCCCGCGTCGCCTCGCCGAACTTCTCCAGGTATGCCGCCACCATATCCTTATAGTGCTGTTTGTCGAAGGCCCGGTTCTTGATGTAGGCAGCCTTATCACCGGTCGCCGCTGCGATATTGGCCGCGACAAACAGATTCGGCCGCCGTCCCTCGATCAACTTCCGCGCCTTCAACCTCCGGAACGACTCCTCATCAAGCGGGCGCTTCTTCTGCACCTTGTCTAGCGCAATCACGTCCATCAAATCCAAATCGGTCTGGCCCAACAACAACTGGGTGTAGTTCTCGTCCAGCACCTGCCCGGTCAGCCGCACCGCCACCTTCTTCGGATCGTCCAGTTCATAGTCCGGCATGGGGAAGCTGCGCTCCCGTTGGCGCGTGAACATCCGCTTGATGCCGCTGCCAATGGTATCGATCATGTTCAGGTTCACCATCGCCTGCGCCAGGAACGGATTCCGGTAAACCTCCGGCGGCGCGTCGCTCTGGATCATCTCCTCGACGGTGCCGGGAATGAAGGAACCCAGGTTCGTGAAGAGCAGCGTATCCGGCGTCTCCACCACGTTGATGCGCCCGCCCATCGAGTAGTCCTGGTGCGCAATGCAGTTGTGCAGCGTCTCGCGGATCACCCATGGATCGTATTGCGTTACCTCGTGCGGGAACAGCGTTCCGCTGGGCAGATGGCGAATCGTGAGATTGCGGATCTTCTGAAGCACCTGGTCGCCCGCCAGAATCAGCGGCAAATCGAAGTGCTGATAGTCTTTCTCCTGCTTCTTCTCATCCCGAAGAACCCACGTGATACGCGCCTGCGCCGGTGAGAGAAGATGTTGCGATTCCGGCCTCCCCAACAGCAGCAATGCCGTTTGCGTTACCTTGCCGCCAATACAAACTTTGGCCTTATTCAAGAATGTGGCATCATCCCACGCGTCGACTTCCGCGGCCTGATGGGGGTGTTTCTGCCGGTACTGGGCGCGGGCGAACGCGACGGCGTCGGGATCGAGATCGGCGAGCATCGCTCCTTCCACAATGTGCGCCGACCAATCCTCGGGAGACTCCGAGAGGATCTGCCACAGCCGCCGCTCCTTCTCCGGAAACTCCTTGAGCTTCTTCTTGTGGCTGCCGGCGCGAATGTACGCTTCACCGGCAAAGCGAACCGGAGTCGAGTTGGCGGCTTGGACAGCAAACAGCACTACACGCGCGCCATCCCGCTCCAACTCATAAATCGTGAAGTCAATCCGCGGGCTCAACAGTTGCAGCAGCCAATTCTCCAGGCTCTCATTGCCCTTCCTCGCCAGCTTCGGCCGGAAGATGGTGCCCAGAGCGGCATGGGTGCCGTCCTCGATCCCCAAGACCAAATAGCCTATGCGCTTCCCATGCAGTGCTGCACCGTTGGACAACGCGGAGAGATACTCGCCGATCTCCTGCGGGTTGTCGTTGTTGTGCTTGAACTCAACCCACTCCGTCTCAGCGGGCAACCGCAAGAGTTCGTCGAGTTTGGCCTGGAGGTCGGCGGGGGTCACGCGGAGACTTCCTCTGGCTCCGTCACTTTGACGCGAACGAGGCCAGTCAAGAGATCGTGCATCAGGCCGAGTTTCTGTTGTCGGAGCTTGTCCAGAATGCCCTTGTCGGCATCAATCACCGCACGCTGCTGGTCTATTGCCTGAAGAATTCGTGACTGCTCACCATCGACTGGCACCGCCAACTGAAGGCGAAGGACCGAACGCGCATTCAACTTGACCATGCTGCCCGATGTA
The DNA here is from genome assembly GCA_964449665.1 of uncultured Solibacteraceae bacterium. Classification (GTDB taxonomy): domain Bacteria; phylum Acidobacteriota; class Terriglobia; order Bryobacterales; family Bryobacteraceae; genus JAFLBB01. The sequence continues at coordinate 10,717 of CAYUZM010000041.1, read as the reverse complement.
CCAACTGCGGCACCCGTTAGTCTACGCCTCATAAAGGGACTCAGTAAAAGAGCTTCTATGAACCGAGAACTCGCACGTCCATTTGGACGAAGTCGCATCATCAAATCGGGGTAGATGCAGGGCGCACCAATGTCGCGGTAGACACCGCAGAGTCCAACCAAGGCCTTCGTATTCGATCGACTTAACAGCAGGTCTCCGTCGGCCAGCAGCGCCGATTCAAGAGACAACCCACTGCCAGCGACCATCTTTAGCTGATTTGGCATGAAGCCTTCGGTTGTTAGACAGCCCAATCCGAGCGCGTAAGCCCCGGACCATTCATCAACCTCCCGAGGACTATAGCCATTCTTGGGCCCGCCATGCAAACATTCCGAGAGAGTAGTAGCCTCCCATTCCTTCGGAATCGACCCAAGAGGAGATTCTTTGTAGCGGTGGGGTGCCTCGAAGCGGGTGGGGCGCAAGCGCCCGTCGGGGGTCACGCCGCGGGTGAACAAGTCTTGCATCAATCCCGCTTTGATCTTCTGATACTTTGCGATCAGCGCCTCCGTCTGTTCAATAGTTTCGTCAACCCTCGACAGAGTTTCGGCGATCCGGCACTGCTCCGCTAGGTTCTGTGGGAACGCAATGGGACTACGACGCAGGTTGGTGGGGTTGATGTTGACTTGGTGGACCCCAGGGGTCGCAAACCGGCGAATCGTCAATTGCGTGTCAGCAAGGTTCAACCACCGAACTAAATACTCCGGATCCAGTCGTGATCGGTTGGGAACCAATCTCACCAAGTAGGATGCGAACGACGCAACGTCAAGCTCCCCGCGCCAGAGGGAAGTGCGGCGTACATGCTCTATGCTGTTGCTCCCATTGAATAGTACATCGTTCGGGCCAAGCGTAAGGCCGGCTCCCTCTGCAATTGACGAGAGCGTCACGTCCGACAGGTCCACTGATCCATCGCGAAGATTGTTCATTCGCAAGACCGGGATGCCGTGGCTGTCTCCAAGTGGGACTGATATGCCGTACTGAGCTTTTGGGACGAGATCCCCTAGCAGCGTCTCGGCCCATCCGCTCGGCAGGGAGTTTTCACTCATAGCCAAGCTCCGTGAGAAAGACTTTTAGCTTCGATACCTCCGTATCGCGTTGACTCTCTATTTCCTTTGCAGTGACCGCATACTTAGCGTGCAAATTCTCCAGTGCAGCTAGACACTCACGCTGATCGGCGCTTAGGTATCCCTCATACGTTTGCACTAGAAGCCGTTGCAGGCGGTCGAGGATCACGCGACGCGCTTCTTCGCGGTCGATCTTTTCGCGAGCGGCGGCGACGAGTTTATCTTGCCTTTTCTCGTTCGCCCGTAGGTCATTCTTCAACTGCTTCGCTTCGTCCTCAAACGCTTTGTGGCGCGCCAGGCGCTTTTCGATTTCGTCCGCCGCGCTCCTATACGAATCCCAATCGCCCTTCCGCCCCTCCCGCTTCTTGAGTTTGGCCTGGGCATTGAGTTCCTTGAGCCCGGCTTTCAAAGTTTTCACCTCGTCGCTGGGAAGCAGACCCATTTCGTCGGTGTCCTCGTAGTCCTCTTCATCCGCTGCAGCGAATAGCGCGGAAAGCTCGGCAAGGCGCAAGCGCTTCTGTTCCATCTCGACGAGTAGTTGCGGGAACTGGCTTTCGAGAATATCTCCGTCGGGAATCAACTCCGGCCCCCATCCGCTGGCGGCCACCGACTTCAGGTCCGCTTTCAGCTCGTCCACGTACCGCGCGAACGCTCCGCGAATCTGGTGGTCTGTCAACAACTCCTGCTCGGCGAAGGCGGTGGAAATGCTGGCCAGTAGCTGGCGGCGCAGGTCATAGACGTTCCCGCGAATGCCATTCTTGGGGGCCAAACCTTCGATAGCAGGCAGGTTCTCTCGCCACCATGCTTCAAGGGTCTGGAGGAACTGAGCGTGAGCCTTGGCCAATCCAGGATCGCTCCTCAGCAGGCCCGCGAGCGCGCGGCGTTCCGAAACCTCGGGAGTGAAATCCGAATAGACGGCATCCTGCGGACGAGGCACGAACACCCGTTCGCGCAACCCCGCGTAGTTCTTCCAGAAATGCGCCAGCGCGTCAATTTCGGCCACGGGCACGCCGCCGTGGAGGTGGGCGCGGACATCGTGCGGCTCCGGGGGCGGAGCGTTGTCCACGTAACGCCGAATGTTGCAGTTGTAGTCCTCGGCAGCGATCTCGCTCACGGGCACGAGGCGCGCGTAGCCGGGTACGTCTTTCTGCTCGCGGAAGGCGTGAACGATCTTTGAAATGTCTTCCGGGCGTAAGAAATTTTGCGCCTTTCCCTCGCGGTACTCGCGATCAGCGTTGATGAAGAACACGTGCTTGCGGGCGGTGGCACCCTTCTTGTTCATCACGAGCACACAGGCCGGTATGCCCGTCCCATAGAAGAGACCGGCGGGCAGTCCAATAATGGCTTCGAGCCAACCGCGCTCGATGAAGTGTTTCCGCGCTTCCTTCTCTTCGCCGCCGCGGAAAAGAACTCCGTGGGGCATGATGGTGGCCATCTTGCCATCCGCCTTCAGGACCGCGGCCATGTGCTGCACGAACATCAGGTCCGCCTTCTTCCCCTTCTCTGGCAGCCACACGGCGAAGCGGCCGGGGTATTCGATGTCCTTCCGGATGTAGTTTTGGCTGAAGGGTGGATTGGCCAGCACGCGGTCGTAGCGTTTGAGTTCGTTCGACTCGTCCTTGTGCTGCGGCCGGCGGATGGTGTCCTCCTGGCGGATGTCTGCGTGCGGGATGCCGTGGAGCAGCATGTTCATTTTGCAGATGGACCAGGTGGTGCCGATGCTTTCCTGGCCGTAGAGCGAGAGGTCTCGCGGATCGCCGCCGCACTCGCGCACGTAGTCCCGTGTCTGGATGAGCATGCCGCCCGAACCGCAGGTTGGATCGTACACGCTCATTCCCGGCTGGGGATCGACGATTTCGACCAGGGTGCGAACGACGTCTGCCGGTGTGTAGAATTCACCGGCCTTCTTGCCGGCGGAGTCGGCGAAGAATTTAATTAGGTATTCGTAGGCCGCGCCGAGGAGATCGGGGAACTCGAAGTTCTCGTCGCGGAGGGGGATCTTTTCAAAGTTCTGGACGAAATTCGACAGAGTGTCGTCGTCGAGCGAGCGCTGACCGATTTTGCGGTTGAAGTTAATGCCCTTGAGGACGTCTTGAAGGGCATCCACATTCGCGTCTTCCAGGGCTTCGAGCGCCTTGTTCAGGCCCGTGCCGACATTGGTTTTCAGGTGCCGGATCTTGGACCAGTGCGCTTCTTCGGGGACGAAGAAAGTGTATTTGTCCGGATTGACCAACTGCGCTGCAATGGCTGTGTCGGACATGCCCTTCGCTTTGAGGTCCTTGGCAAGCTGCTCACGCTCCTGATCGAACAGGTCGCTCAGCCGCTTCAGGAATAGCATGCCGAAGATGTATTCCTTGTACTCCGACGCATCCATGTTTCCGCGCAGGTCGTCGCAGGCACGGAATAGCAGGCTGGAGAGCTGGCTGAGAGTGAGCTTGGTCATTGGCAGACGAGCACGTGGAGCAAGGATGACATTTTACCGTCTTAGCGTTCGAGATCGGATGGTCCGCCGGTGAGGTGAAGTTGCGCGGCGGCATTGCGGACGGTCCGGGCCGCGTAATCGGAAACACTGCTTTTCTCTCCCTCCCGGTACTGGGCGATAGCTGCAGCCACAGCATCGGCGGATTCGCCGCGAAGAAGCGCCCGTTTCGCATAGGCGAAATCCAGTTCCGACTGCGAAAGATGGCCGGTGGTGCGTGCAGTCCGAATGGAGAGGTCGGCGGGCGAGATCTGACCGCGATCATCGACTGGTGGTTTCGGAAAATGTTCAGGGCCGTATGTGTCCGATGAAAGGTGCTCGACTCGGACGTAGTGCCGGTGCGCGTACTTGTGGTTGTAGAAGCCGGGGAGCCGCATGACGCGGGAGCAGTCAGTGGCAGCCGCGTCGGCGCCAAGCTCGCGCACCAGGTGCCTCATGAGGGCTTCCGCCTCGTCCTTGCCGAATCCTTGTACTTTCCAGAAGGCTTGCCAGCGTTCAGGTGAGCTATTGACTACATAGTTGCACGTGGGGAGATCGCGACGGTCCGCGAGAGCGCGGATCTTTGCCGTCCCGTTGTCGTCGAAGTCGAGGTAGATGTGGCGGACTTCCCCGATGTCGACTTTGGTGCGCCCGCGAGCTTCGGATTCCAGAACATTCGGTGTGAAATAGATTTCGTAGCGTTGGCTGTTCTGATAGCGCAGCCAAGCCTGGAATGGTGGTGAGGCGGCCTGGTCGGCCAAGGCGATGCGTTGGGTGACGGCACCGTTCTGCTTGTTCACCAGAACGATTGCGATGCGATCCTTCGGCTGGAACGTCTCGCGGAGAAATCTGGCCGCCGTATCCTTCTGCATTGCCAATCACTCTCGCTGGTACAACGACTTGAAGGTGTAGTGATCCTGGTCGGGTTGGAAGCCTTCGACCTGGATCAATTCGCTGACGAAGCGCCGCCCTTCGCGGCGGTCTAGGTGGAGAAGATAGTGCACGGCGTCTGCAATGTTGCGGCGGACCGCCGCATAGGGCAGCTCGATGCCGGATTGCAGTACGCAACTTGTGAATCGGGCGAGAGCCTGTTGCGCCGAATTCGCGTGGATGGTTGAGAGCGTGCCGGAATGTCCAGTATTGAGGGCCTGGAGCAGGTCATAGGCCTCACCTCCGCGAACCTCGCCGAGAATGATCCGGTCGGGGCGATGGCGCAGGGTGGCGTGGAGCAGATCGCGGATAGTGACAGGCGGTAAGTTTGGCTGTTCGCGCCTGGCCTCAAGACGCACCAAGTTTGGCTTATGGATCTGAATCTCAGAGGTGTCCTCAATCAAGACGATCCGATCCTCATCCGCGATGAATTCTGCCAGAGCATTTAGCAGCGTCGTCTTGCCAGAGCCGGTGCCCCCGCTGATGAGGACGTTAAGGTGGGCTGAAATAGCGCGTTCCAGGTGGCGGAGAACCTCCACAGGCATGGAGCCAATTTTCACCAGTTCGTCAGCGGTGAAAAGGCGCGACTGGAACTTTCGGATCGTCAAGGTGGTTCCGCCGACCGAACACGGCGGGAAAACGGCCGCGACGCGGGAGCCGTCCGGGAGGCGTGAATCGAGGAGCGGCTTCTCCTCGCAGATTTCGTCGCCCAATGTCCGCGCGATGTTCCGGACCGCCACCTGGAGCGACCGCTCGGGGATGGATACGTCGGGAACCTCTTCGATCCGGCCTTGCCTCTCGATGAAAACCCGTTGCGAGGCATTGACCATGATCTCGGAAACCTCATCGTCCAGGATCAGGTGCTCAATGGGTCGCAGGAATGGCAAAATGACTTCGAATCCCATCGCTAAATCTCCCCGGCAGCAAGCTGCTCAAAGTAGGTCTTGTTCGGGTCCAGATAGTACGGCTTCAGGTAGCAGTAGGAGGGCGGCAGCGGATTGACGCCGTCGTAGGCAAGGACGATGGACTGCGCATTCTTGAGCTCGGCGAAAATCTTGGACTCGAACACCCAATCCCGCTGCAGGTTGTAGCTCTTGGAAGTGCTGATCGTCGCCTTGTGAGCAGTCGCCCGTCCGGTAAGCAGGCTCACACGCGCATCCTGATTGTTTTCCGACAAGCTGTAGCTGAGCTTTAGCTGTTCCTCCTTGCCGCAGAGTTCGCTTGCGGTTCTTGCGCTGAAGTCGTCGCTGGCCGAACTCACCACGAATGCCACCGCTTCGGCCTCGGTTTCGCGAACCGTGTGCGTGGTGTCCTTGCGCCGTTCGCCACGATGTAGAAGCTCGTGCGCGACTTCATGCACGAGAATCGCAAAATGCTCGGCGGGAGCGAGATCAGGCAGGAGAGTGATTCTCCCGCCTGACGACAGGCCACGCGCCGGGGCGATCTTGCCGTCATACTCCAGCGCGATTTGATTACGTGCGACGAACTCCTGCAAGCGAGTATTCGCTTCGGATGGATCGCCCTTAACGGTGGCGAACTCAGGCAGAGGTTCACCCTCGGTCTGCGCCACATCGAAGACGTGCGCGGCCCGGAAGCCGAAAACGTGCGTCTGTTGATCTTCCGCTAGCTGGTCGTCGCTCGTGCTCCGTTTACGCCCAACCATCGGGGCCAGAATGACGATGCCTTTCTCGCCTTTTTTGACGTAGCGGCGCAGCCGGAGCCAACCGTGAAACCCGGCAACGTTGGTAGCATCGGGCCGTTGGCTGTGAATGAGCAGTACGTTGCCCCACGAATAGTTGTGGAAGCGGGACATCGCGGCGAGATAGGCCTTCAGCGAATCGCTCTGGCCTTTCTCCAGCGATTCCATGAGATTGGAGATCGCCGATTCGCTGAGTTGCTTTGCTTGCTCGGTTGTCATCTCTCTCACCTCCTGTGCCTCCCTGTGGGAAGGGGCCGCTACGCGGCAGCCCCCGGAGCGGCATCGGCCGCCTGCGAAGCGTCATTCTGCTTCTGCATGCGCTCGATCTTGAGAATCGAGGTCACACGGATCTCGGTGGTCCGCTGCTTGGTCGCAGCCTTCTTCTTGCCCTCGGCTGGCTTCTCGTACTCGCGGGTTCGCAACTGGCCCTGAATCTGAACGTGATCGCCCTTCAGGAGCGATGCGGCCAACTCGGCGATCTTGCCGAAGGCGATGGCGCGGTGCCATTCGGTGCGGGAAACCCACTCGCCGGTTTCGCGGTCTTTCCACGAGTTCTTCGTGGCCAGCGAAAAGGTTGTGAAGTTAACGTTGTTCTTGCTCGTCCGGCTCTCGGCGTCGCCACCGACGAAGCCCGTCAAGGTCGCGCTATTGAGGTACATTTTGTTTCTCCTTTTGCCCCGTTCTCGGTCGGGGCACCCCAGAGCAAGCGGAGCCGCTCCCAAGAGTGAAGCGGTGAGTCGAAGTGCTTTGTTGGGGGGACCGGCCAGATCGTGGTGAGCGAAGCGAACGGACCGCAGGCACGATCTGGATGGGGGAGCCGACAAAGCAGAACGCAGACGAGCGCCGGGCGCGGCTAGGCCGTCAGGCCGTCAAGCGCAGCGGTGCCCGGCCGTGACGGCGGCTAGGAGAACACTGCTGTGCCTCAGCATCGATAAACGGTTGTGGGTGGTGATTGCGAGAGTTGGTATTCAGAACAACAGTGAACCGCTCGCGGCAACGGGCATAGATCGCAACCAGCGAAAGCGTTGATCTGCACGAATCATCGCGCCGATGCGTTTTCGGCGGTCGCGCAACCTGGAGAAATAGTAGCGCGAGGGCGGCGGCCGATAGACGGCACGATACTGGAATCATCCAGGGGTATAAGCCGCCACGCTAGGCGACTACTCGTGGGTAGGGACTACTCGGAGCTTGTTGAAATACTCGGGGCGACAGAGGTCTCTTTCGCTATCGGATTGGAAGAGATGACTCGGAGTTGGACTAAGCGCGACGGTCAATAGTCGAACAACTGCGCGTCTGGGTATCGCTCCTTAATCGCGGAGCCCATTTTCGCGATCGACTTCCGGTTAGAATTGGAGTGCATTAGATTTACCAGCGCGAAAACCAATCCAGGCAATATGCAACAAAGACATCCGACAGTTCCGCAACCCAGAATCGGCAGGAGATATTTCGTTTCGGTGATATGGATTTGAGTGCGGTCCTCTGAATTGACCGCGCGAAGACGAATTCTTCGCATCCCGAGCGGGAGATTGGTCGAAGACTTGCCGAGCAGCATATCAGCCTCATATAGCTCATTCGTATCCTGCGCAACTTTCCAATTCTGTCGGTTCTTGAGAAACTCCATAGTCATTTTGCCACCGAGCTTACTTTCCCAAAATGTCCGGTAAACGATGTCTGGTAGTTCCTCCGCCACGAATGCGCGATTGGCCGCGAGCGTGCCGCCTATGAGAATCTTCATACTATTAGCCGCGAAAGGCCATCATTATACACTGAGAGTGAGCGGTCTGGTGCGTCCCCTGCTTTCAGAACTGAAACTAATCAGACCGCTCACAGTTGAGTCCGCATATTAGTGAAGAGTTCCGTCGCTATACCGCAGCGTTTACAGAACGCATGTTGACGTATTGTCTCCATCGCGGACTTTCGCCGCTCCATGTCACGAGACCGTGGTCTGGGAAAGTTTTGGCGTGCAGTCCTTAACCGAACCGTATTGGTCTTAGGTGCCGTCGCGGGCAGGCCCGACTGCAAGTCGGAGACGAATGATCGCAAGACTTTTCAACTGGGATGCTCGGCTCTCGGAGATGCGGAGCCGCTGAGCGGCCTGACGGAGCGTTTGACCTCGTTGAATCGCAATGATGATCGCGCGTTCCCGACGGGGAAGTTGGGCAATCGCGGTTTGCAGACGATGGGTGAGACGATCGTCCTCGGGTTCGCTTGGTTCCGGGACGGCGACTTGCAACGGTCGGGCAGTCTTGGTGGCGGGGGCATCCAAGCTGATGACCGAAGCGGCTCGAACCACGAGAGCGAGTTGACGATATCGCTTCAGCGAGCACCCCAACTCTACAGTGGTCTCCGCTTCGGAAGGCGGCATCTGAAGCTGCGATTCCAGGAGAGTATGCGCCTCATCGCGCTGGCGCTGAAAGTGCCTGGCTGCGCGCGGCATCGGGTCGAGTGCACGCAGGTAGTCGAGAATTGCGCCGCGAATGCGATGCTCCGCGAACGTTTTCAACTGGAGCTTGCGGCCGGGCTCGAATCGCTCCATCGCCTGGAGCAAACCGAGGGTGCCGGCCGAGACGAGGTCGTCCAGTTCGACCTCGGACGGGCAACGTTGATAGGCACGAAAAGCGAGTAGCCGTACCTGCGGCATGTGATTCAGAATCGCCTGTTCGCGGTTGAAGGCAGCGGCTGCTTGATCAACGGACATGTGATTGCTCCTCTCGGGCGAGAGCCTTGGAGCGGCTCCCGCGCCGAAACGCTGAGACCACGCCGGAGCGGAGCGGTCAAGACCGGGCCGCTAGGCGCGGCGCAAGCGAAGTCTTGACGGCGAGCACCGTCGTGGTAGCAGGGAAAGAGCGGGAGCGGCGGAAATTTGGCCAACTGCAAGAGCGGGCATTCTGCAAAGTCATTAACCCGAGACCAGAAAGCATTGGACGGCGACCGGAGAGCTAGACATTCTGGATGTGCGGACTCTTGTGTGGGAACTCCGCGATCATGTCAATGGTCGATGAAGCAGCAGAAAAATCGAGCCAACTGGAAGGCGCTCCAAACGATCCGGCGTTTGAAACGCATTACAGCATCCCTCAGCTCGTTCGACTATGGGGCCTCAGTGAAAAAACCATTCGCAGAATTTTTAATGGGGAACCGGGCGTCGTCGAGCTAGGCCATGAGGAAGAGCGGTTTAGACGCGGCTACAAGACTCTGCGCATTCCTGTGAGCGTCGTGCAACGTGTCCATCAGCGGCTACGAAAGGTCAGCTAGCAACGGTAACCCTGCCCGCTCGCGGTTTCCGCTCCGGCTTAATGCTGGTGAGGTTGCCACCCCATGCCTTTCGCACACTCTGTTCAAGTTGTTCCTGTCGGGCCTTCACCCACGGAGCGTAATGCTTCTCCGTAATCTTTACGCTCTTGTGGCCGAGCAGAATCGACACTTGCTCCAGCGGCACGCCGGCGAGAAGCATCTCGACTGCGAAGGTATCGCGGATCATGTGAGGGAAACAACGCTTTGGGCTGCCATCGGCAGCCTTGAGATCCGCAAGTTGAAAAAGACGCCGGAAGCTCCGTTGCCAGTCTGCGACGGCGGATTTCGGGTCGCCGTTCCCAGTCCAGAAGAAGTACCTCGGATTCGGCTTCGCTCCCGGCGGCACAGTCCGGAGAGATTCTGCCACATCAGGCGGAAGGGGCACGTACACCGGCGTGCGCGTCTTGGCTTGGTAGAGCAAGAGACTATCTCCGTGAAGCCGCGAACGCTCAAGCGTGATTGCATCGCGGATTCTCAAGCCGCTCCAGCGCATGAGTTGAGTGAGAGCACGAATGCGAGTGCCATTGCTGTCTCCCTGTTCCCAACGGTTTTCGCGGTAGAGATATGTCGCGTCGAGAACTTTGGCGAACTCCTCGTGAGGGAAATAGTCCGTGGGCGTTTGATCGACCGCAATCTTGCCGAGTCCGGTCGTCGGGTTCACCGTAAGCCAACCAGCGCGGACGCAAAACCAGAAGAAGCCAATCAGCCTCTCTTGCTTTTTCTTCTTGGCAAGGGCGGCGTCATTCCAAGTGGCGCGGAACTCTCGAAGATGTTGAAGCTTAATCTCCTTGAGGAACCGCAAGCCCTTCTTTTTGACCCAGCCGAGGAACTGTTTGCGAAAGATGCCTTCGAGCTTGTAAAGAGTGGCCTCGCGGAGCTCCCGAGCCTTGGCGTCTTCAAGATAGGCTTGAACAGCCGCGTCGATCGCAACTGGTTCTGCCTTTTCGGTGCTTTCGACTTCTTCCCACTCCCGCTTCAGTTCGTCGGCCTTCTCCCAACTGCGCGTCTTCGCAGACTTGCGAATGAACTTGCCCTCCAAAGTGCCGTTGATCCATTTGGAGCATCGACACCGTTTCCAGTTGATGTCGTCGCGCTTTGGGCAGTCTTGGGAGTGGCGGGTATAGACCGAAAGCATTGGGCTGCTGGCTCCTCAGGAGCCATTCTAAACCCAACGATTGTACATTTATTGTACGATCCTGAATCGTAGATTATAAACTACTGATTCTAAAACAAATAAACTTG